>DATCWN010000147.1:0-6409 GCA_036566285.1 Hanamia sp. | reverse complement strand
AAAACAAAAACACCTGCTAAAGTTGTAAAAGAAAGCCCACGATCCACAACAAAACAATACACTTTCTTTGAAGATGTATATGCAGTTGTAAGGCAGATCCCGAAAGGGCGTGTAACATCTTTCGGTGCCATCGCCAATTATCTGGGAACCAGATCTTCGGCCAGAATGGTAGGCTGGGCCATGAACGGGGCTCATTCTGCTTCATCTAAAGTACCTGCACATCGGGTACTAAACCGCAATGGAATGTTAACCGGCAAAGCTCATTTTGCTACGCCTACTTTAATGGAAGAATTGCTATTGAAAGAAAGAATAAAAGTTGAAAATGATACCGTGGTAGATTTTGAAAAATTGTTTTGGGATCCGGCGAAAGAATTGGAAATATAGTACGTCAGACATGTACCGGTTTAAAGGGCGTACTATGTGAGAGCCTTATGAATTCACCTCTGCTTGTTTCGAAATAATAAAACCAATCAGCTCATCCAATGCAACACCTGAGCGCTCACACGCGTCATTAATTTCTTCACGCGAAACATTTGCAGCGAAGGATTTTTCTTTCAATCTTTTCTTCACGCCCTTCAATTCCATGTTTTCATATCCGCCGGGGCGCATTAAAGAGTAAGCATGAATCAATCCTGATAATTCATCAAAAGCAAAAAGCATTTTATCCATTTTTGTTGCCGGCTGCACTCCAAAATGATTAGGCCCATGTGAAGCAATGGCATGGATAATTTCCGGATCCACATTTCTTTTTTCCAGTTCTTCTATAATTTTTTGGCAATGCTGTTCAGGCCATTGATCCCAATCAGCATCATGAAGCAAGCCGGCCATTTCCCATCGCCATTGGCCTGCTTCATCCAGTTGTTCTTTTTCAGCAGCCCAACATTTCATCAAATGAGCTACCTGCTTCATGTGCAATCGTAGCCTATCATTCAATACCCAATCATTCAGTAATTGGTAAGCTTCTTCTTTGGTGAGCGTTTTTCCTTTGTTGGCAATATCACCAAAAATATTTCTGTTTAAAATGAGACTCATGTTTTGTGTTTAAAATAAATTTTTATTTCAAAAATAAAGTGTTCTTATAAAAAGGTAAAGAGACTTCCTTTTCAATTTAAAAAACACTTCATAAAAAAACCGCCGCCTTAATAAAGACAGCGGCATGAAAAGATTTTATTAAAATTCTTTTATCCTTTTTCAAAATGCTCAGTCACTTTTTTCCAGTTCACCAGGTTCCAGAATGCATTCAAATAGTCGGCTCTTTTATTTTGATATTTTAAATAATAGGCGTGTTCCCAAACATCCGCACCAAGAATAGGAGTGCCTTTGCTTTCCGCTACATCCATCAAAGGATTGTCCTGGTTAGGAGTAGAGCAAACAGAAAGTTTTCCATCATTCACCACAAGCCATGCCCAGCCGCTACCGAACCTGCCGGCACCTGCTGCATTGAACTTTTCTTTCAAAGCATCAAAAGAACCAAAAGCATCATCAATAGCCTTGGCTAATTTGCCTTCGGGTTTTCCTCCACCATTGGGAGATAAAATTTCCCAAAAGAAACTGTGGTTCCAATGTCCGCCGCCATTGTTACGAACTGCTGTACTGATTTTTCCTGCATTCTTAATCAATTCCTCCAGAGATTTATTTTCATTTTCTGTTCCGCTAATAGCTTTGTTCAAATTATTAACGTAACCTCCATGATGCTTATCGTGGTGTATTTCCATTGTTAATTTGTCAATGTGTGGCTCAAGCGCATCAAAACTGTAAGGAAGAGCCGGTAATGTAAATGCCATAATATTTATTTTAAAAGTGAAATAATTAGTATTAAAATGGCCTCAAAATTACTGAGTATCCATGATAAAAATATACAAAGAATTTTTTACTCCTTTTTTCGGAACCCTGGAAACTGAGAATTGATTCACAAATTCTAAGCCAGCAGTTTCGTTTATTGGTTTATTCGTTTGTTGGATTAGAAAAGTTTAGAAAGGTTTAGATGGTTCAGTAAGTTTAGAGCGGTTCTCAATTTTCGCATTGGCTAATTAGCAGATTATCTTTTTTTCTTAAAAAAATCTTTTATAAGAATTGCGCATTCTTCGCCAAGAATATCTTTTACAATTTTAGTTTTAGGATGTAACAGATTTTTATTGGTGTGTAAAGAAAGCCCGCCATGCTTTTCATCTGAGGCGCCATAAACCACTTTGCCTATTTTACTCCAATACAAAGCACCGCAACACATAGTGCAGGGTTCAATAGTTACATACAAAGTAGCATCAGGTAAATACTTGGCGCCCAGGTAACTAAATGCGGAAGTGAGCGCAAGAATTTCAGCATGTGCGGTGGCGTCGTTTAGCATTTCTACCTGGTTGTATCCACGGGCAATAATTTTATCCTGCATTACAATCACAGCGCCAATAGGCACTTCATCGGCTTCTAATGCTTTGTTGGCTTCTTTAAGAGCTTGTTGCATAAAGTAGTTGTCATTCTTTTCCATAGCTTCCAAAACGTTCGTAATTTGAGGAAAGTTCTGTAAAACTTTCGGAAAGACAGGAACTTTCCCAAAGTGGCTGAAGACCTTTTCTTTATTTTGATTGTATATTCATTCAAGATCGTTATTTTATTCTCATGCTGGCATTGCACACACTTAAAGATTTTTATCAGACAGGAGCTACCCTTTCTTATGAATTCAGAAGAGAAAGTTTGAAGGCGTTGGAAAAAGCAATAAACAAATATGAAGAAGAAATTAATGAGGCATTGTACAATGATCTTAAAAAAAGTAAGGAAGAAACGTGGGCTACTGAAACAGGTTTATTGATGTCGGAAATAAGATATGCCAATAAGTATTTACACAAATGGATGAAGCCGAAAAAAGTGTCAACAGGGTTGGTTACTTTTCCTTCATCCGGCAAAATTTATCGTGATCCCCTTGGCGTGGTTTTGATTATTTCACCCTGGAATTATCCTTTGCAGTTATTGCTGATCCCCCTGGTGGGGGCTATTGCCGCAGGCAATTGCATAGTGCTGAAGCCTTCTGAAATGGCGCCTGCTACTGAAAAAATTATTGTAAAAATAATCCGGGAAACCTTTGCTGAAAATTATATAAAAGTGGTTACAGGAAATGGCGCTGAGGTGGTTCCTGAAATGATCAGCAGTTTCCGTTTTGATCATATTTTTTATACAGGCAGCACAGGCATTGGCAAAGAAATTTACAAATTTGCGGCAAATGATCTCGTTCCTGTAACACTTGAGCTTGGCGGTAAAAGTCCCTGCATTGTAGCATCTGATGCGGACATCGAAGTTGCCGCAAAAAGAATTGTGTTAGGCAAATTCCTGAATGCCGGGCAAACCTGCATCGCGCCTGATTATATTTTAGCTCACGAATCCATAAAAGAAAAATTATTGAATTCTCTTGCAGAAACCATCAAACAATTTTATACTTCTGATCCTTCCTCTTCCTACGATTATGGTAAAATAATTAATCAAAAAAGGTTTCAAATGCTTACCGGATATTTGGCAAACGGTCGAATATTTTATGGTGGCCATTTTAATGAAGATGCTTTATATATTGAACCAACTATTCTTACTGATGTTTCTTTGAATGATCGTATTATGAAGGAAGAAATTTTCGGGCCTATATTACCCGTATTCTCTTTTTCAACAACGGAGGAAGCGGTTACAATTGTCCAGCAAAATAAAACTCCTCTGGCTTTTTATTTGTTTACAAAAAATAAAAAGGTAGAAAAAGAATGGATGCAAAGGATTTCATTTGGTGGTGGTTGCGTTAATAATACCGCATGGCATTTTTCCAATTTGAATATGCCTTTTGGAGGAATTGGAAGCAGTGGTATCGGCTCTTATCATGGCAAAAAAACGTTTGATATATTTTCTCATGCAAAACCGGTTCTGAAAACAGCAACCTGGTTTGATCCCAATTTAAAATATCCACCTTTAAAAGGGAAAATGGGATTGCTGAAAAGGTTGATTGGGTAATTGAATTCTCCTTTCGTTTCAATTTTAATTTTGTAACATTGTACAAAGAAAATGAATGAGTAGAGTTGTAAAAATATCAAAAAACAGTAAGCCGGAAGATACTCATAAAGCATTGAATAAATTAGCAGAAAAGATCCGTAAAAAACCTGTAAGGACATTGGCGGATTTTTATGGTAAAATGCCAGGCGTTTATGGTGATGGGCTTACTTATCAAAAAAAAATAAGGAATGAATGGCATTAAATACCTTGCCGATACCAACACCTTTATATATCTTTTGGATAAGCATCCGGTTTTGCAGCCATTACTCGAAAGCGAATGGATGTTCTCTTTTATCACTGAAATAGAATTGCTTGGTAAAAAGAATATTTTAGCTGAAGAAATAAAAAATGTCCAGGGAGTTTTATCAGTCTGTACTAAAGTAGCTCATGTTGAAAAAATTAATGAAATAACTATTTCATTAAAACAACAATATCGAATCAAATTACCGGATGCTTTAATTGCTGCAACTGCCTTATATGAAAATATTCCACTTCTAACATTTGACAAGGATTTCATCAGAATCAAGGAACTGAATCTTGTATTATTAGAGCCATAATATTTTTATTTTAATTAAAATGCTCTTCAGTAAAAAGCTAATCGCATCTACTTATTCTCTGCGAATGAAATTTTCCCAACTGACCGGTATGGGAATCAGCATTTACAAAAATAAAAACAACATAAAGGCACCGGAAAGTTTTTATTCTTTGAAGGCAACAGCAAATAGCGGAGAAGAAATTTCTTTCGAAAAATATAAAAACAAAAAAATATTGATAGTAAACCTCGCCAGCCAATGCGGCTATACGCCTCAATATGCAGCGCTTGAAAAAGCGTATCAACAAAATAAAAATCTTATCATCCTTGGTTTCCCATCCAATAATTTTGGCGCACAGGAGCCCGGCACTGATGCGGAGATCGCTGAATTTTGCAAATTAAATTTCGGAGTAACATTTCCGCTTTTTAAAAAAGAGGATGTAAAAGGAAATTCAAAACAACCTGTGTATGCATGGCTTACGGATAAAAATAAAAATGGTTGGAATGACCTGGAACCGCAATGGAATTTTTACAAATATTTGATTGATGAAAATGGGAATCTCAGTCAAGTAGCTTCTTCATCTGTTTCACCGGAAACTATAACTTTAGAATAAAGAAATGAAGTATGAATGCGGAATGATAACTAATAAACCAATTAACCAATAAACTAATTACACCGCGCATTTTTCGTGATAATTGATCAGCTCAATCGGAGTTTTTTCAAACTCATAACCACTGTAATGAGTTACAATATCGTCCAGCACTTCTATAATTTCTTCAGGCTCTTTCAGCGTAACCAGTTGAGTGCGGTATTCTCTGATGTTGGGCATGCCTTTCAAATAATTGGTGTAATGCCTGCGCATTTCATTGATGCCAACTATCGGCCCTTTCCATTCCACAGATTTTATTAAATGCTTTTTGCAAACAGCCACTCTTTCTTCAACCGTGGGCGAAGGAAGTATTTCTCCTGTTTTTACATAATGCGTTATCTCATTAAAAATCCAGGGATAACCAATAGCAGCGCGGCCTATCATAATGCCATCTACTCCATAACGGTTTTTATATTCTACCGCTTTTTGTGGTGAATCTATATCTCCATTTCCAAAAATTGGGATGGTAATCCGGGGGTTATTTTTTACTTTACCTATCAGTTTCCAGGCAGCGCTCCCTTTGTACATTTGTACGCGGGTGCGGCCATGAATAGCGAGCGCCTGAATACCCACATCCTGCAAGCGCTCGGCAACCTCTTCAATATTTTTGGTGTCTTCATCCCAGCCCAATCTTGTTTTTACTGTAACCGGAAGGGATGTACTCTTTACAACAGCGTCAGTCAAACGAACCATTAAAGGAACATCTTTCAACACGCCGGCGCCGGCCCCGCGGCATGCTACTTTTTTTACAGGGCAACCAAAATTGATGTCCAATACATCCGGATTGGTAGCATCTACAATTTTTGCGGCGAGCGATAAACTATCTTCATCACCGCCAAAAATTTGAATGCCTACCGGTTTTTCATAATCGAAAATGTCTAACTTTTTTCTGCTTTTTATGGCATCGCGAATCAATCCTTCGCTACTGATAAATTCAGTGTACATAAGGTGTGCGCCGTTATCCTTGCACACTGCGCGAAACGGAGGATCACTCACGTCTTCCATGGGCGCCAGTAATAATGGAAATTCCGGAAGTTGTATGTTGCCTATTTTAATCAAGATGGTTATGGTTTATGGTTCAATGTTGAAGGTTCATGGTTCAATGTTGAAGGTTTATGGTTTAATGTTGATGAAGGTTCAATGTTCAATGTTCATGGTTCAACTTTCAACTTTCAACTTTCAACTTTCAACTTTCAACTTTCAACTTTCA
>DATCWN010000068.1:0-25326 GCA_036566285.1 Hanamia sp. | reverse complement strand
CCTGAATTTGTAATCCGCAACGGAAACAATGAAAAAAAAATAAGAACCAGTGATAATACTATTGATAATTATTTCAGCTACCGGAACGGAAAAATTGTTTACGCTTCTTATCGCCCGGATGCAAGATGGGGCTATCGTGATTACAGCGATTTGCAAATTATTGATGTTACTAACGGTAAGCAACAAACGCTTTCTCACCGTTCCAAATATTTTTCTCCGGACATAAATAATGAAGGGAAAATAATGGTAGCGGTAAATGAACCTTCTTCAGGAAAATATAACCTGCATTTATTAGACGCAGAAAACGGCGAATTAATAAAATCAATTCCCAATCCTGATAAATTATTTTATACTTATCCAAAATTTTATGGAGATAAGAAAATTATTTCAGCAGTCAGAAATAACGAAGGAAAGATGTCAATAGCCAAAATTAATTTTGAAACAAATACAGCCCAATATCTTCTTCCTTTTACTTATAACGTGATTGCCTTTCCATTTATCTTAAATGACACTCTTTATTTTTCTTATTCTTATAAAAAAAATGATGAACTGTTTGCTTATACATTTTCAGATAAAAAAATATGGGAAATACGAACTAACCATGAAGAAGGATTAGGCAAATACCATCCCACGGTAAGTAATTCAAACATAGCGTGGAGCAGCTTTACTGCAGAAGGTTACCGGTTACAACAGGTTTCTAAGAATGATTTAATTTTCAGGGAAATAAGCATAGATGATTTGCAAAAAAATACTTCCAGCTTTGGTATTGCTTCTATCAACAACCTGAATTCAAATTTATTATACAAAGTTCCTGACAGCACTTTCGCTATCACTAAATATCCTAAGGGTTTTAAACTGTTTAACTTTCACAGCCTGGAGCCCGCCATTGATGATCCGCAATATACTTTGTCGCTTGTAAGCGAAAATATTTTAAACACACTTCAATCCAATTTTTCGTTTACGTATGACCGTGCCGAAAGGTTTAAACGATTGGGTTTTGGCGCCACGTATGGAGCTCTGTTTCCTTATTTATCTGCCGGCGTAAATTATACATTTGACCGGCGTTCGCTTTACAATGGGCGTACTGTTTATTTTAATCAACTAGAGCCTTTTGCCGGATTTAATGTCCCATTAAATTTAAGTAAAGGAAGATCATTTACTTTCCTGAATATAGGTTCACAATATGTATATAACCAAAGCCTATTTCAGAGAAATTATAAAGACACGTTCGGCACGGTTTCTTACAGCTATCTCAGTAATTTTTTATCTTTTAGCCACCAGGTACAAAAAGCGCAACAACAGCTATTTCCACGCTTTGCCCAGGCAATGAGCTTTTCATACAAAAATCCTTTAACAAAATACAACGGGCACCAGTTTTTGGCGAGCGCCAGTTTATACTTTCCCGGATTCATAAATACTCATTCAATTGTTTTTAATGGAGCTTACCTGAAAAAAGACAGTATGAATCAGATCAATTTTTCAAGCGGCTTCCCCTTTTCCAGGGGCTACCAATCCGTTAATCTTTATGAAATGTATAAATTGGGCGTCAATTATCATCTTCCTTTGTTGTATCCTGATGCAGGATTTGCCAGCATCCTTTATCTTCTTCGTGTAAGAGCCAATTTATTTTATGACGAAACGCACACCCAGGACTTTTACTCAAACGGAAAAACATTTAATGCTCCATTCCGATCGGCAGGCACAGAAATTAATTTTGATACCAAATGGTGGAACCAGGTGAATGTGTCTTTTGGGATACGTTATAGTCATTTATTAGACCCGGATTTGTTTGGCGGGAAGGGCCGCAACCGCTGGGAAATTATTTTACCCGTAAATATTTTTGATAACTAAGCCCACATAAACGAATCATTAATTAACTGTCAATTTTTATTCCTGCTTATTTCACTTACAAGTTTTTATTAAATTGCAGATAATATTTTATTTTGAAAAGTTATTGAAATGGACAAATCCACCCACCCTAAAAAAAAGAAAAGTTGCCATGTTGCATTTTATTTTTTGGCCTTTACAGCACTAACTGCAGCGGTTGTAGCTGTTACCATCAAAGAAGGAAACCGCATAAAAAAAGAGAATGAATTACTGGCTTATGAAGTGTGGTAATATTTACTGTAACAAACTTCCATCTTCTAAAATAATTTTTTCCGGGTTCCAAACAACACGCATGTCAATCAGATCCTTGCCTCTTACGCGCTGATCAGTGCCATCTGCATTATGGTAGGGTATTGTAATTATTTTAGTGAAGGTTTGCCCTGGATTTATTTCTTCATCCACAAAAATATTTAATTGTTTTACAGGCTTTTCAAGTAAATCGTTTAAAAGAAAGTTTCCGGTAACTGTTTTTATTTTTTGTGAAGAAATATTTTTTAGAGTGACTGTATAAATCATTATTTCTTTACCCTCTTTGTTGGAATATTCTTTCTTAAGAAGACTTGCTTCAAGTTGAGAGGATAATTTATTTCTCCTCGCTTCTTTTTCCATATCTTCTCTAACATCCATCTTTTCATTTTCTTGCTGAAAAGTTTTGATTCTGTTAAGAATATCTTCATAAGTTTGACCGCTGAGATCATTTCCTGAAATACGCGCCACTACTATATATTTAACCAAAATTTTTAAGTCCTCATCATCTATTTTATTGCTCCTTCTGATTTCCTGTACATCTTTTTCATAAGTAGAAGGGCGATAGATTTTCTGCAATGGATTATGACACGAGCCTGAAAAAATTAAAAAGAATAAAATGACCCATTTTGGAATGGTGTTTGATTTCATGAAAATTAATTATTGAAAAAATTTATAAATTAAATAGACAAAATACAATTTTATGCTTAATGCATACGTTAACAATGTCTATATGGCTTTTTATAAATTTTTCTAAGTTTTAAAATTATATTAAGGGCCATAATTGTCTTTATTTAAATAATAGTAATACTTTTGTCCCATTGAAAAGAATTTTTTACATACTCATTCTTATTGCCGGTTTTAGTTTTAGTAGCAATGCCCAGGTTAAGTCAACCTTCATAGCTAATGATGCCATCAAAACAATAAAATTTTACCCAAATCCCGCCGTAAGTTTTATCAATTTTGAATTCGAAAAAAATTACGATAAATCTTATACCCTTTTCATTTATAATTTCATTGGTAAAAAAGTGGTAGAACTTAAAGTTTCCGAAAAAAAAATTACAGTGCCTCTCACCGATTTCTACAGGGGAGTCTATATATTCCAGTTTCGCGACAATCAAGGCAGCATTGTTGAGTCCGGCAAATTCCAGGTTGCTAAATAGTTAATTGGTTCATTAGTTTATTGGTTAACTGGTTTAATCTCTAAATTGTTAAACACTCTTCAAGTTTCTGAATACCGATCTACAAAACTCTCTAAACTTCTAAACCTACTATGTGTGTCATTTTGTCCAATATTTATTGTTGGCAAAAAGTTTGTCTATAGTACATTTGCAGCCAATTTATTACCATGAAAAATAATAAGAAAGAAATGTATGATGATGAATCTAATAATCCTGTAGAAGCAAAAGATTTTTCTGTAAATGAAAATGACAACCCGTCCGTAGAACAGGAAGAAACTATAGAACCCTCAGATACCAACGAAAGAACGGAAAAATTGGAGAAAGAATTAGAAGAACAAAAAGATAAGTATATACGCTTGTTTGCTGAGTTTGATAATTTTAAAAGACGGACTTCCAAAGAAAATATTGAGTTAAGGCAAACTGCCGGTAAAGAAGTGATCACTTCTTTGCTTGATGTATTGGATGATATGGACCGGGCTGAAAAGCAAATGCAGGAAAGTGAAGAAGAAAAAACATTGAAAGAAGGAATCCTCCTTGTTTTTAATAAATTCAGAAAAATATTAGAATCAAAAGGGCTTAAATCAATTGAAACTCTAAATACTGATTTTGATGTGGAGAAGGATGAAGCGGTTTCTGAGGTTGCCGTAGAGGACGAAAAGTTGAAAGGGAAAGTAGTTGCTGAACTTCAAAAGGGTTATTTCCTCAACGATAAGCTGATTAGATTTGCCAAAGTAGTAGTGGGTAAATGATCTTCCTGATTTAATAAATAAATTGATGGAACCACATCTGCCAGCGGTTCCAATATTTTTTATGGCAGTTACAATAAAGTAGTATGGCAAGTACAATGTCTTCAAAAAGAGATTTTTACGAAATTCTGGGTGTAAGTAAATCCAGTACAGCAGATGAAATAAAAAAGGCTTATCGAAAAGTGGCCATGCAATTTCACCCGGATAGAAACCCGGGCAACCACGCAGCAGAAGAAAAATTTAAAGAAGCCGCCTCAGCGTATGAAATTTTAAGTGATCCTGATAAACGCGCGCAATACGATAGGTTCGGTCACAATGCATTTGGACCAGGAAGAGGCGGAGGTGGTTTTTCCGGTGGCCAGGGCATGAACATGGATGATATCTTTAGCCAGTTCGGTGATATTTTTGGCGATGATATGTTTGGGAGTTTTTTCAGCGGCAGAAGCAGCGGGCGCTCCGGAAGAAGTCGTGGTGTAAGAGGAAGTAATTTGCGTGTAAAAATTAAAGTAAATTATGAAGAGATCGCTAAAGGAACTACCAAAACTATAAGAGTAAAAAAATACGTTTCTTGTAATACCTGTTCGGGCTCAGGGGCAAAAGATAAAAACAGTAGCCAAACCTGCAGAACATGTGGTGGAAACGGCCAGGTGCGCAGGGTCCAAAATACTTTTTTAGGTCAGATGCAAACCGTAACTACCTGCCCCGATTGCAATGGCGAAGGAACCACCATTACCAATAAATGTACCACATGCAGAGGCGAAGGAAGAGTGTATGGAGAAGAAAATGTAACTCTTGAAATCCCCGCAGGGGTTCAGGCCGGCATGCAATTGAGCATGAGTGGAAAAGGCAATATGGGTGAACGCGGAGGTGGCCCCGGAGACCTGATTATTTTAATTGAAGAAGAGGCCCACCCGCACTTACAAAGAGAGGGATTGAATGTTGCTTACGATCTGTATATTTCTTTCCCGGATGCCGTCTTTGGCACACAAACGGAAGTACCCACTATTGACGGAAGAGCAAAAATTAAAATTCCAACCGGTACTCAAAGCGGAAAAATATTCAGGTTAAAAGGCAAAGGTTTCCCTTCTATTAATTCTCACGAAAAAGGTGACCAATTGATCCAGGTAAATATCTGGACTCCCCAAAATATTTCCCCTGAAGAAAAATCTACCTTGGAAGCCATGCAAACCAGCGAAAACTTTAAACCGAAACCAGATAAAAATGATAAAGGCTTCTGGGAAAAAATAAGAGAAACCTTCAGTTAAATGATAAATATGGAATAAAAAATAAAATGTAAGGAAGTTAAGAAAGTCTGTAATTTTTGAACCTCCTTTATTAAATGAAAAAAGAAGATAGAAAAGTTAAACGCAAACTTTTCTATCTTCTTTTTCTTTTTTACAGAAGTGTTTATTTTTTTATTATGAATAAAACCTTCCCTCTTTTATTTCTTATTCCTTATTCTTTATTTCATTTTATAACTCCGCATCCAATTCTTGTACCTGCATTGCCAGATGGCTGGGAAGTATAATCATCTACACCGCCGTGTACAATAACAGATTTATCCAAAATGTTTGTAGTACTATCGCCGCCAATTGACCAAAGATCTGTTTCGAGTTCTATAGATCCTTTTCCCTCTGCATCTAACTGTACATTACCTATATCACCGGAATGAAAACTTGCTGAACCCCATTTGCCATGATTTTTATTGGTGGGATTCCAGTGGCCATGAGCTTCTTTACCCATATCACCGCAAGCGCCGTGTTCGTGTAAGTGTACTGCTACGCTCTGGTTGGCTTTAGCCGGAACTGTAATATTCAAAATCATTTTTACTTTCCCGTTTGCCGCATCAAATGTTGCTTTTCCATCTACAGTAGTATCCGCATAAGTGCCACTAATGATGGCTTCAGCATGTTGTACATTTGTATTAGATTGTTGTGCTGAATCAGAAGTTACCGTTTTAGCCGTCGATTGGGTATCGCCACAAGAAATGAAACCCATCGAAAAAATAAAAAAGACTGCAAGAGTTAAAAGCTTAAAATTTTTTAAAAATTTCATTGTATTATATTTTTTAAATGAAAAATAATTGCTAGTAATTACGCTAAAGATCGTGCCTGAAAATAATTTATCTTTTGGCAATTGGCGGAAAGTTAAGAATTTTAAAATAACAAAAATGCTAGGGCATAAAAATAATCCTCAACTTAATATTTTGTATTACTATTATTTCCGCAAGAGAATACCATTTTTTTACAAAAAAATGGTTCTGCTTTCACTAGATGTTGTAAGATATAGGAATGAACATGTTTTATAAATGGTCAATGGTCAATAGTGAAAATTCACGATTCACCATTGACCTTTGACCAGGCAATCAATTTTTTACAATCCTGTAAGATTCATTGGCTCCATCAAGGCTTAAATAAATAGTATAGACTCCCGACGGGATATCGCCTAAGTGAATATGGCCATTATTGATTCCCTGCTCTGCAGAAAGTTTTGTTTTTAAAACTACTTTGCCGTGCATGTCTATGAGTTGCACAAACAGAACACCCACTTTATCTGCATTATATTGCAACATTAAATGGCCCATTCCATTAACGGGATTTGGAGATAAAGAAATAATAATCCCCGATGAGGTAGTTTGATATTTATAAATTTTAATGGGCGACAATTGAGCTTTTCCATCTTTGTCTATAACTGCCAAAGCATAGTACACGTAATTGATTCCTTTGAGTATCTCTTCATCTAAAAACGAATAATTATTTTCAAGAGTAGAATTGCCCGCCGCAGTTACTTTACCAATTTCTTTAAAATCAATTCCGTTAGTGCTTTTCCGTATCGAAAAGTAATCTACATTTATTTCCGTTTGAGTTGTCCACGATAACAAAGGATTGTTATTTTGAGTGCCAATGTTAAAAGCTGATAACGTTACCGGGAGTACGCCTGATGCAGTAAAAGACGCTACCATAAAGGGCGCATGAAAATCGCACTGATACGAATAAGTTCCTGGTTGTGTTACGGTATAATCAAAGGAATTATTGTTATTATCCATTGGCGCATCCCACGAACCAGCAGCGGATGGAATCGTAACTGAGGTGGTAGTATGAAATCCTTCAACCCAAACCCAATGTATCACATCACCCACCATAACATTGAGTGTTGCCGGGGAAAACTGATTATTTCGCACATTTACATTCCATGTAGTGGCATTTGATGTAAGGAATGCAAAACATAATAAAGAGAGTAGAATGTTTTTCATACTTCTATTTTTTTATGTTAAAAATGAAACACAGCAATAAAATGATATCCAATATTACTGTTGTATAAAGAAACGATAGCAGAGGGAAAAAGGTTGTCTTAATCCAAAAACAAGCTTTAAAATTTTCTGGTAAAAAGAAAATAACCTTATTAAAAATATCTTTAGAAATTGGCACAATTCAAAAAATTTTGTTAAATTGACTTATCATTAAAACCAGTTGTCATGAAAACCATAATCTTTTTTTGTGTGGTCATTGCAATTACAGGATGCACTCACGATGTTGATTTATCAAAAATTATTCCGGGTACATACCTCATGAAGTCGCAGACTTTAAATGATGGTAAAAAAGATACCAGATACACCGACCTTAAACAGCTTAAAATATATACGGACAAGTTCTTTATGTACACCCAGGTAAACCCTAATGATTCTGTTTCAGCGTTTGGGGTAGGAACTTATGTGGCAGGCAAAAATGATTCGCTTACAGAAAATGTAATCTACAGCGCGAGCGACACTTCATTTAATGCCGAGGCCGCAAGCTATCACCTTTCTATTGAACTTACCTCTGAAGGATATAACCAGGTAATAAAAGATATTGTTTTTGACGGGCAAAAATCCATGCTAACAGAAGAATATAACAGGATCGGTACGAAGACCACTTCAGCACTCGACGGAGTATGGAAAGAAATAAAAGGATATTCAGTGAGTGGTACAGATACTGTAGAATACAATCGTACCCAATATAAAGCATTTTATTCCGGTTACTTTATGTTTGGCCATTCTGTAAAAGACTCAAGCGGCAAAACCCGCGTGGGCATGGGCTTTGGCACCTTTGAACTGGAAGGTAATAATAAATTAATGGAAACAGATTTAAACTCTACCTATTCCATTATTGCGGGCCAATCTTTTACGATAGATATTTCAATGGATGGTGCAGATAAGTATCATCAAACCATTACCAACTCAGATGGATCGAAGAGCATCGAATTTTATGAACGGCTAAAATAATAAAAAAGTAAAATCGCTTACTTCCTCCTTCTTCTTTTTTTATTTTTTTCATAAATCTCTTTAGATTTATCAACCAATTTTAAAAATTCTGTTTGAAGATAATCGCCCGGAGTAGTAGTAGAAAGAGCTACGCTTTTTACAGCATCCCAATCCATGTCAGGGAAATATTTAGACTGCCTCAGTTTCAATCCAAACATGGCAACGGATGTGGCAAATTGCAGAGTCTTATCCAATTGATTAAAAGGAATGTAAACAGCCGGACAATGATAATTTAAACTTCGATCGAGTGTATCATTTGGCAAGCGATAATTAACTGAGACAACGGCTACATCCTGTTTTCCATTATACAAACTATCTCTTTTTGCAGGAATAATTTCAAATAAAACGGTATTGCCCGACCCCGAACCAACCTCTCCTCCTTCCAATTCATTTCCATTTTCTGCTAAAACATTTTTCTTATTATCATAGCCTATCAAACGATACTCTTTGATCAGATCAGGATTGAATTTTATAGAGATATTTACATTGCTTGCCACGGAATAAAGGGTTTGTGTAAATTCGGTTACCAGCACTTTTTCCGCTTCACGGATGTCATCTATGTATGCGAAATTTCCGTTTCCCTTTTTTGCTAAAATTTCAATTTTTGAATCTTTGTAATTGCCCATACCTACTCCCAGACAGGTAAGATAGACGCCCGTTTCTTTTTCTTTGGCAATTAATTCTTCCAAATCTTTTTCCGTAGTTTGGCCAATATTAAAATCCCCATCCGTTGCCAGTATGATCCGGTTATTGCCTTTTTTCATAAAAGTGCTTTCGGCTAATTTATAAGCAGTTCTTATAGCCGCCTCGCCGGGTGTATCGCCGGATGCGTATAGTTCTTCAATCGCTTTGGAAATTTTCTGTTTTTCCGCACCACTCGTCGGTTGCAGCCAAACGCCTACAGAGCCTCCATAAATTACGATGGAAACCGTATCCTGTCTTCGTAAATTTTTTACTAATAATTGAAAAGATTCTTTCAACAACGGCAACCGGTTCGGCTGATCCATGCTTCCGGAAACATCAATCAGGAAAACAAAATTGGAAGGAGGTACGCGTTCGAGATTTAATTTTTTGGCTGATAAGTTTAAAAATAAAAGTTGGTGATCATTATTCCATGGGCAATCAGTCAATTGTGATTCAATTCGAAAAACATTTCCTTTGTCAGGCTCCTTGTAATTAAAATTAAAATAGTTGAGCATTTCATCTATTCTCACAGCATCTGGCGGCACCATGGTGTTCTGATTGAGAAATCTCCGAACATTACTATACGACGCTTTATCAATACGCATAGAGAATGTGGTTTCATAATCGCTATTGGTTTTAATAAAATCATTCTCTAGCAGATTGCTGTAACTCTCACCATTATAATATGCCATCGGATAAAGAGAACCCTCCTTACTGGTAGTAAGTGAAATAAGCTTTGGTTTGTGGGGCTTCAGTTCTGCTGGCATCAGCTTCATGATGATGCTTTGGTATTCGTTTGTCTTTATTTTTAAATTTTGAGAAACATAGCCATCTTTACTCAGAATGAGTGAATCAAATAAACTGGAAGAAGGGATTCCAAAACCACCGGTAATACCGCTGTAATAAATAGAGTGGGTGGAAGGTCTATAAATTTTTACATTCTGCAAAGGCTCATTATTTTGATCCTTCACATCGCCCCTGATATAATATTGCGCAGAAGCCTGCCCAAAGAGCACCAGTATAAAAAGGGTTGTGAATATTTTTTGCAAAGGAAGTTTTATTTTGGTCAATGGGCAATAGGCAATGTGGGCAATTGTCAGTGTCAGTCAATAATTGATAATAGCCACTCAACTTTATCATTCACCATTCACCTTTCACAATTGATCATTTCCTATTGACCATTCACCATTGACTATTCACCTCTACACCAATTGATAAATCTCTTTTATATTTCTTCCCAATCCATCGTAATCTAATCCATATCCAACTACAAATTTATTAGGAATAGTAAAACCTAAATAATCAATTTTTATAGGATGGATCATAGCATCAGGCTTATGCAAAAGTGCGGCAATCTTCAGCGATGCGGGATGCTGATGTTCTATTTGCGGCAAAAACTGAGATAACGTTTTTCCGGTATCAACAATATCTTCTACAATAATAATGTTCCTGCCATAAAGTTCTACGTCAAGCCCGATAGCTGTAATTACTTTTCCGGTGGATTTTACACCTTTGTAAGAAGCTAATTTTATAAAACATATTTCAGCTTCTACATTTATTTTTTTAAAAAGATCGGCTGCAAAAATAAAAGCGCCATTGAGAATGGCAATGAACAAAGGCTTTTTTCCAACATAATCTTTGTTGATTTCCGCTGCTACCCTTTGTACCTGCATCTTTATTTCTTCGGAAGTCAGATAAGGGACAAATTCTTTGTCATGTACTTTTATAAGAGACATATTTTATTTTGAAATGATAAGCTGTTGGCCAATTTTTATATTATCATCACTAAGGTTGTTCCATTCTTTTATTTGCGAAATGCTAACGCCATATTTTTTTGAAATAGAATACAATCCTTCTTTGGCCTGCACTTCATGAGTCTGCGGCTGTCTATTTTTTTCTGATGATTTTTTTTCGATCTGTGTGGGTTGATGATAGGCCACTGACATTACCTGCCGTCTTAGAAAAATTTTAGTTCCGGCAACGATGCTCTCATCGGGCAAAAGATTATTATACTCACAAAGGCTTTGCAATAAAATGCCGTTTTTTTGCGCCAAATCATAAAGCGATTCATCAGGCTCTGCAATACAAAAATTCCGGTTGCCTTCTTTTTGTTTTTTTTCTAAAAAAATAAATTGCTCTTTTTCGAGAAGGCCGTCTTTTTTCAGATCATTCATTTGAAGTAAACGAGACAAGCCAACATTATTTTCAGTGGCGACAGCCAGCAAAGAGGTACCTTTTGGAACCAATAAAGCTCTTGATCCGTTTATAGTAAGTTTGGTAGCCGGATTCAAAATATCAGAAACTAACATAGCTTCATTTGCCGCTACATCAGACGATTTTATTTCAGGATCGTTCTTATATTTTGAAGCATCAAAAACAGGAACTTCTCCGATGGCTGCAAGAGTATATTGCTCCAAATTATAAGTCTCAATATGTTTGATCAAGATTTCAGGGTAACGTGGGTTGGTGGCATAACCTGCTTTTTTTAAGCCATTCGCCCATCCTTTATAATCCGAAGGATCCAATTTAAAAAGAAATGCATACCGATCGTTGCCTCTTAAAAAATTGGAATGATCGCGATAAGAATCTTCCGCATCTTTATACGTCCGGAAACATTCACCCAACGAATCATCATCATGACTCACGCTTCCACCACTCCAGCTACTTTTACATTTAATACCAAAATGGTTGTTTGATTTTTGCAACAAAACGCTGTTGCCGCTTTCAGTTTCTAATATGCCCTGGGCCAATGTAATAGCGGCCGGCACACCCATTCGCTTCATTTCACGGATAGCAAGGTCTTTATATTCGGCTATGTATTGTGCAGGTGTAATTTTCTGAGCGACGCTCTCAAAAAAACACCCGATTAAAAAAAAGAAAATGAAACAGGCCTTGTTCATCTTGGTTCAAAAAATTTATTAAATAAAAAAACGGGAAATAAAATAATTACTTTTTTCTGATCAGCATAAGCCCGTCTCGAACGGTCAGTATTACACGCTGCACTCTTTTGTCTTTCGCCACATGTTCATTGAAAGCATGGATCGCTATTGCATTCTTTCCTTTAATTTCATCTTCCAATACTTCCCCATGAAATAATACATTGTCGGCCAATATGACTCCGCCCTTTCTCAAATGCGGCAAAGTTAGCTCGTAATAGTTAATATAGTTGCCTTTATCGGCGTCAATAAAAATCAGATCCCATGTTTCATTCAATTCAGGAATAATATCCAACGCGTTTCCTTCGTGTAAAATTATCTGCTTATGTTGTGAAGATTTTGCAAAAAAGCTTTTAGAAAGTTTTGCGTCTTCCGGCCTCAATTCTATTGTATGAAGTTCCCCATTTTGGCTAAGCCCTTTTGCAAGACACAATGCGCTATAACCCGTAAACGTGCCTATCTCCAGGATTTTTTCGGGTATAATGATGGCGCTGATCATTTCAAGAAATTTTCCCTGCAAAGGCCCGCTTAGCATATTGGCATGAGCGTGTTTTTCCAGCGTATATTTTTCTATTTCCTGTAGCAATTCATCAGTTGACTCAGAAAAATGAGCGGCGTAATTACTGGCTTTATCATTTACTATTTCATGCATGAGATAAAAGTATTTCTTCGTTTGTTTTTCTTTTAGACACAAGCAATAATCCTATAAAAGTAAGGAGCCCGTTTACAATAATAAGCTCTTCGGCAAATACATAACCATTGAATAAAACAGTAGAATATTTATCAATAAAAAAACATGCTAACGGCGCAAGGATACAAATAACGGGTGTGGCTTTATCCATAACGTTTCGTTTTTTCGCATACAATGAAAACGCAAACAATCCAATCAACGGGCCATAAGTGTAAGTGGCTACTTTAAAAATTGCCGTTACCACCGAGGCATCATTGACGGCATTGAACAATAAGATGACTAAGAGTATTAAAATAGAAAATCCGATATGCACTATGGTTCTTCGTTGTACCATTTGCTTTTCGGTAAGTGTTTTATTTTTCCCAAAATTTAAAAAGTCAATGCAGAACGAAGTAGTGAGTGCAGTAAGCCCGGAATCAGTGGTGGCAAAGGTTGCGGCGGTAAGCCCGAGCATAAACACAACAGCCGGAACTCCTTTAAAATGATTCAGCGCAATTTCAGGAAACAGGTAATCTGTTCGTGGTAAACCGGTGGCAGCATCCAAAGGAATTGCAATGCCTTCCCGTGTAGCATAAATATAAAGGAGTGCGCCAACACTTAAAAAAAACAAATTGATAATTACAAAGATGACTGTAAAACTCAGCATATTCTTCTGAGCGTCTTTCAGATTTTTACAACTCAGGTTCTTTTGCATCAGGTCCTGGTCGAGGCCAAACATTCCAATGGTTACAAAAATGCCACCAATAAATTGTTTGCTAAAATGAAATTTATTGCTAACAAAATTATCCGTGAAAAATATTTTTGAATAACTGCTTTCCTTTATAGAATTAAACGCTTCACCTATACCCATATTCAAACTATCGCAAATAAAATAGATAGAAAGAAAAACAGAAGCCACCAGGAAAACAGTTTGAAGAGTATCCGTAATGATAATGGTTTTTAATCCGCCTTTAAAAGTGTAACCCCAAATTAGTAGTAAACAAATAACAATGGTGAGCCAAAAAGGAACACCCATTTCATCGAAAATAAAACGCTGCAACACAATGGCAACAAGGTAAAGCCGGAATGCCGAGCCTATGGTTCTTGAAATTAAAAAAATAGCAGCCGCAGTTTTGTGACTTGCTTTGCCGAGTGTGCGCTCTATTACTTCATAAATAGAAATGAGGTGCATTTTATAATAAAGCGGAAGTAAAATTCCGGCCACAATAAAATAGCCAACCGCGTTTCCCAATACAAATTGGAAGTACCTGAATTGTGAGCCGGCGGCGTTGCCTACTTCTCCCGGAACCGAAATAAAAGTAACGCCGCTAAGCGCCGTACCAATCATTCCAAAGGCTACGAGGTACCACTTGGAGGAGCGGTTGGCAATAAAAAAAGTAGCATTGTCAGAAGATTTTTTAGAAGTAAGATAAGAGACAATAATGAGCATTAAAAAATACCCGATGATAAAAGAGAGTAATACTGCAGGAGACATAAATTTTGATTAGAACCTTAAAAAAGAAATTAGATTTGTTTGATTTTAGTTGGAAATTTTTTCAAGATAAATAAAAATATGACAATTACATCTCTGGCAGTTTTCTGCGGATCAAAAAGCGGCAATGATCCTTTATATTGTGAGCACGCAAAACAACTGGGTTTTCTTCTTGCTGAAAAAAACATTACTCTTATTTACGGAGGCGGCAATAAAGGAATGATGGGCGCTGTAGCCAATGCGGCATTAGAAAAAAATGGTAAAGTAATAGGAATAATGCCAAAAATATTATGCACGATAGAACACCAGCACAACGGCCTTACCCAAATGTTTGAAGTGGAAGATATGCATGCACGCAAGCGTATGCTTTATGAAAAATGCGATGCAGCATTAATTCTTCCCGGTGGATATGGGACCATGGATGAATTTTTTGAAATGCTAACATGGAACCAATTAAACCTTCACAACAAAAAGATTTTTGTGGTGAATACGTCAGGGTTTTATGATAGCCTGATTTTATTTTTGCAAAAAATGGAAGAGCAGGATTTTTTATACCACAAGATTGTTGATAGATTATCCATTGTTTCATCACCTGATGAATTGGTTTTTGAATATTGATTTTTTGTAAGTGCGAAAATATTATCATGAACACAACTGCTATATTTTAGCAAACAGTATCTGTATTATTTTAGTTTTGCAACCTGCATCAGGAAAGGTTATTGATAATGTGTTACACCTGTAACTCATTTCGAAATCAAAAATTTAATTTTAACCATAAAAAAGTCAGCATTTATGAGTCGTATTATTTTTATTACAGGTGCCACTTCAGGATTCGGAAAAGCCTGTGCCGAAAAATTTGCCGGAAACGGCGATAATCTCATTATCAACGGAAGAAGAAAAGAGAGGCTGGAAGAATTAAAGACAACTCTTGAAAAAAAATATCACATTGACGTTCTATGCGCTCCGTTTGATGTTCAGGTAAGTGAAGAAGTGATAAAGAGTATCCAGGCGTTTCCTGCGAAATGGCAATCCATAGATGTGTTAATCAATAATGCAGGGTTGGCTCTTGGACGCGATCTTTTCGACGAGGCCAGTCTCAGTGATTGGGAAACCATGCTGAATACGAATGTAAAAGGATTACTCTACGTGAGTAAAGCGGCGTTGCCATTTATGATACAAAGAAATAAAGGACACATTATTAATTTAGGATCTATTGCCGGAGACGATATGTATGAAAGGGGAAACGTGTATTGCGCTTCCAAAGCTGCAGTGGACGCCATTAGCCGCACTATGCGAATAGATTTGCTTCCCCACCACATAAAAGTAACCAACATAAAACCCGGCGCAGCCGAAACAGAGTTTGGCCTGGTAAGATTCAAAGGTGATGCCCAAAAAGCCGCAAAGACTTACGAAGGCTACACTCCTTTATCTGCCGAAGATGTAGCTGACAGTGTATTTTACTGCGCCTCACTTCCTGCACACGTGTGTATTAACGAGCTTACTATTACCTGCACCGCGCAGGCAAACGGAGTTTATTCTTATAAGAAATGAGCTATGGCGGTGAGCTGTGAGACCAAAGAAAAAAAGATCAACAATAAATTGGCTCTTATTACGTTTTTAATTGTAGATTTTTCAGATAAGTTTTTTGAATGTTAATTAGGCAAGACATAGCAGAAGTAACGTCAAATACTCACGAAAAATCAGTAGTATTGTTTATCCGATTTCCTTATAGTCAAAATGAAAAACCCTTTGAAAAATCATTTACTGATTTTAATTCTATTACTGTCAATGTTTGGCAGCGCAAAAGGGCAAGACAGGATAAGGCAGGTTTCGTGTTTTGATTCCACCTTAAAAAAACAGACAGATAGTCTAAAGGAAAAGTTGGCTCAACAGGGCTTTATTGTAGTAAGAGAGGCTACGATGACGATGGAAAGTGAATATGAGATGCCTGTAATTGTTCCGCTGAATGAGGGATCGTGGTATCAGTTTGCGTTTATTGGCGACCTGTCATCCAAACTTTATGAAGTAAGGATGTATGACTACGATGAAAAACAGGTAGTATATCAGAAGCATTATGGCGATGGGATGGAAAGCAATATTATCAATTATTCTTACATCCCAAAAGTTACAGAATACCACATTATAAAACCAGTGCAGGTAAGTAAGAAGAAAAAGAAAAACCTTTGCGGGTACATTATTATGTTTAAGAAAGTAAGATAGTTTTTGTATGATTGTTGACAACTTAACCCGGGGCCTGATTAACCTCGGGTATTTTTGTAATACGAAATAAGTAGCAGGAAAAAGATTATCGAATTATGTAGCAGATTTGTACTTTCAGACTTGATCCGTTAGTATTAATATTTATTTATTCCTCCCTTCTTTCTCATTTTTCTTATTCCTTATTTCTTATTTGTTATTCCTCATTTCTCACCTTCTGCTTGCAATCAATAAATTCAAATCAGTAAACTTCAAATCAAACCGCTCACTAAGATGAAAATTGGTAACGGCTCCTTTGAATAAATAAATTCCACTACGAATATTTATTTTATACCAAACCAAATTCTCAAAACCCCCATCATTAGCCATTTCAAGCATCAAAGGCATTAGTACATTGCTGATCGCCTGAGACGCAGTTCTGGCAAAACCACTGGGAATATTCGGAACGCAGTAATGAATGACATCAAATTTTTTAAACACCGGTGTGGTGTGCGAAGTAATCCTAGAGGTTTCAAAGCAACCTCCGTGGTCTATGCTAACATCAACAATTACGCTTCCCGGCCGCATCTTGCTTACCATTTCTTCTGTTACTATTAAAGGCGTTCGACCTCCGGAAGAAGATAATGCGCCAACAGCTACATCGCAGGTTTTTAATTGCTTTGCCAATATTCCCGGCTCTATAACGGAGGTGTATAGACGCAAACCGATATTGTTCTGCAATCTTTTCAAACGATAAATACTATTGTCAAAAATCTTTACACTCGCGCCCATAGCGAGGGCAGTCCGGGCGGCTTGTTCCCCCACTATTCCCGCACCAATGATAATTACTTTTGTAGGCGGCACGCCTGAAATACCACCTACCAAAACGCCTTTGCCATGATTGGCATTACTTAAATATTGCCCCGCTATCAGCATTACCGCACTTCCTGCAATTTCACTCATACTCCGTACGATAGGATTATTACCGCTATCATCTTTTAAATTTTCAAAACTTAGCGCAGTAACTTTTTTCTCCATCATTTTCTCCAATATCTCCCTCTTCATAGCCGTAACATGAATGGGCGAAATAATAAACTGGTTTAGTTTAAGCAGGCTTACTTCATTCTCGCAGACAGGCGCACTTTTTACAAGAATATCACATTCAAATACTTCTTTCTTACTTGCTGCAATTTTAGCTCCCGCCTCGCTGTAATCCGTATCGGAATAACTGGCGCCTTCTCCGGCTTTGGTTTCCATTATTACGCGATGGCCATTAGCCACCAAGACATTTACTGCATCAGGTGTAAGCGCAATTCTATTTTCCTGGAAAGAAGTTTCCCTGGGAATACCAATGTACAATTCTACGCCCTTAGGTTTTATGTCGAGAGTTTCTTCCAGTGTTTCATAAGTGAAGGAAGGTGAAACGAAAGGTTTTGAGGATGCCATGGAAAAGAGTTATAATGAAATAGAGTTATAAAAATAAATTTTTATCGGGGAAGTTCCGCAATCAATTTTCTTTTGTTGCTTCCAAGTATCTCAAACCGCGCATAAACGGTTTGTTCCGGAAAAATTTCCGGCGCTTTTTCAGGCCACTCCACCATGCATATTTCGTTGCTGTTAATGCATTCTTCCACACCGGCATTCATGGCTTCTTCCGTATTTTTTATACGGTAAAGATCCATGTGATACACAATTTTTCCATTGCCCGAATTGTATTCCTGTATAATAGAAAACGTGGGACTGGTAACGGTTTCCATTATGTCCATCTCTTTACAAAGGGCGTTGATGAAAGTAGTTTTCCCAGCACCCAACTCTCCGCTGAAAGCAAAGATTTTATAATTTTTGGTAACCTGCATAAATGATTTTGCCGCCTTTCTTATCTCTTCATAATCAAAAATAATCTCCATAATAAAACGTTCTCTTTTTTTACAAAACTACAAATTACAAAACTTTAGTAAAAGGCAGTTTATAATAGTAACCTTGTGATTGGCAAGAAATTTTAAAATATCCTCTGTTACGGTTCATCGGATTGTTTAATTTTAACGGCATAAAAACTTACTCTTTTTTAATGAATACGCCGGAAGAAGTCTTGAAGAAATATTGGGGTTATGATACCTTCCGTCCGCTTCAGAAAGAAATTATTCAATCTATTTTATCAGGGTGCGACACACTTGCATTGATGCCTACCGGCGGTGGAAAATCAATTTGCTTCCAGGTTCCAGCGTTAAGTAGAGAAGGCCTTTGCCTTGTGATAAGCCCATTGATAGCACTGATGAAAGACCAGGTACAAAACCTGAAAGCGAAGGAAATCCCCGCTCTTTCCATTCATTCCGGGATGAGCTTCATAGAAGTAAAAAAAACTTTGCAAAATGCTGCTTATGGCAATTTCAAATTCTTATACGTTTCTCCTGAAAGATTAGAGACTGAATTATTTTTAGAATTCCTCCCTATAATTAAGGTCAATCTAATAGCCGTGGACGAGGCGCATTGCATATCGCAATGGGGCTACGATTTCCGTCCACCTTATTTAAGAATTGCGTCTATACGGGAATATTTTCCTACAGTTCCCATATTATCGCTAACGGCTTCTGCTACATTAGAAGTTCAAAAGGATATTTGTCTTAAACTGGATTTCAGGCCCGGCCATCAATCTTTCCAACAATCATTTGAAAGAGCCAATCTTTCTTACAGTGCATTTGAACTTTCTTCAAAACAAAATAAATTAATAAGCATTTTAAAAAAAGTACCGGGCAGCGGAATTGTTTATTGCAAAAGCAGGAAAAGAACGAAAGAAGTTTCGGAACTATTACAACTAAATGGGATCAGCGCGGACTTTTATCATGCAGGCCTTAACAATGAGGAGCGCAGCCATAAACAGGAAGAATGGATACATAATAAAACCCGGGTAATCGCATGTACCAATGCTTTTGGGATGGGAATTGACAAACCGGATGTGCGAACGGTAATCCATTATGACGTGCCGGATGCGCTGGAAAATTATTACCAGGAAGCGGGCCGTGCAGGAAGGGATGGCAAAAAATCTTATGCGATTTTATTTTACAATAATATAGAAGTAAATGAGTTAAAAAAGCAATCGGATATTCGCTTTCCACCAAAAGAAACTATTAGAAAAGTGTATGCATCCTTGTGCCATTTTTTTCAATTGCCATCAGGCAATGGTGAAGGACTTTCTTATGATTTCGACATCAACACTTTTGTAAAAAATTTTAAGCTGGAAGTTTTTGTAGTAAATAATGTTTTGAAAATTTTAGAACAGGAAGAATTAATCAGCTATAGCGAACAGTTTTTTTCTCCATCAACTGTGGTGTTTACTACCGATAGAAAAGAACTTGAAATATTTGAACAAAGCTATCCACAATATGATGAAGTAATAAAAGGCCTTTTGCGGTCTTATGATGGAATATTTGATTACCCCGCTTCAATCAATGAGACGCAGCTTTCTAAATTTATTTCTATAAAAAGAGAAAAGCTGGTAACATTTCTCAATGACATACAACGCATGGGAATTATTGATTACACACCTCAGAAAGAGAAGCCGCAAATTATGTTTCTTCAAAACCGCGTAAACGCAAATGATCTTTTAATTAATGAAAGAAACCTTTTGAAAAGAAAGGAAGCTTTTGAAAAAAGATTAAACGCCATGATCCGGTTTATTGAAAATAAAAACAGGTGCAGAAGTGAAATGATCGCTGTTTATTTTAACGACCATCAATTAAAGCGTTGTGGCATTTGTGATAATTGCCTTAGTGATAAAAAAATAATCCTATCAAAAGAAGAATTCCAGGCGATCTCGATTGAAATAAAAAAAGTTACGAAACAAAGGCGCATTCCCTTATCTCAACTGTTTCAGGAATTACCTTCTTTTAAACAAAATAAAATAATGAAAGTGCTTACGTATTTACAGGAAGAAAATGAAGTATCGGTTGCTCAGGATGGATCCATAACATTAAAGTGAAAAAAGAGAACGAGTTAATTGAAATGAAACCTAAAAAAAAGGGGACCCAGATAGAAATCTAGTCCCGCTTTAAAATCCAATATCCTATGAAAAACCGAAACGAAGATAATGTGTAAAATCAGATTTCACAAGTCTTTTCAAGGATTTTTTCAAAAAAAACACATTAGTACTACAAAAAAAGAAATCTGTTTAGTGAATGGCGGTTTTCGTTGAGTGAATGGTTGAAATACTTGCCTTATTTAGAACCAACTTTTGGTAGATTTTCTGGTACGTCCTCCAAGGCCAAGAGATCCCAATAAACTTCTTACAATTATATTTCCGGCATTGCGCATCATACTTTTGACTACTGTATTATTGGCTACTTTTTCCAGGGTAGTTTCCTCTGGTTTTACACTTTTTTTGGTGGCCACCACCGGTGGATTAGCAGCGGCTTCATTTAATTTAGCTGTAAGTATTTCATAAGCGCTCTGGCTATCAATTACGGAGTTATATTTTGCAGCCAATTTTGAATGACTCACAATATTTTCGATCTCGCCATCAGTCAGTACATCCATCCTGCTTCTTGGCGTACACATCATGGTGTGGGCAAGCGGTGTGGGTATTCCCTTTTCATTTAATAAAGTAACCAATGCTTCACCAATGCCAAGTTGCGTTATCAGATCTTCAGTTTTATAAAATGTTGTTTCCGGATAATTTTGGGCGGTTTGTTTAATTACGGTTCTGTCGTTTGCTGTAAAAGCCCTTAAAGAATGCTGAATTTTTAAGCCCAATTGTCCCAATACGCTTGCGGGAACATCCATCGGGTTTTGGGTACAAAAATAAATGCCAATCCCTTTGGAACGAATTAATTTTATAACGGTATTTATCTGATCGAGCAATGCCTTGCCTGCTTCTTCAAAAATCAGATGCGCTTCATCAATAAAAATAATGAGCTTGGGTTTATCAAGATCTCCTTCTTCCGGGCAAACAGCGTATAATTCCGCCAGCATCTGTAACATGAAAGTTGAAAATAATTTTGGCCTGTCCTGTATATCAGTTACTCTCAAAACACTTATCATTCCACGCCCATCATCACTCATACGCATCAGGTCTTCCACCTCAAAACTTTTTTCACCAAAAAATAAATCGGCGCCTTGTTGTTGTAGTTCTATTACTTTTCTTAAGATGGTTCCTGTAGAAGTTGTAGAGATATTTCCATACGTAGCCTGCAATTCCTGCTTTCCTTCATTGCCAACGTACTGCAGTACTTTTATAAAATCCTTTAAATCCAACAATGGCATTTTATTATCGTCGCAGTATTTAAATATCATGGCCACTACGCCGCCTTGTGTGTCGTTTAATCCTAAAATTTTTGAAATAAGAATGGGGCCAAATTCAGAAACCGTTGCTCTCAGCTTCACTCCTTTCTGATCGCTTAACGTAAGCAGATCCACCGGGAACGATGCCGGTTTAAATTCCATATTTAATTTTTGATACCGGGCCGTTATTTTATCATTCACCGTGGCCGCGGCTGCTATTCCACTCAAGTCGCCTTTTATGTCCAACAGCAATACGGGCACACTGGCATCGCTCAATCCTTCGGCAATCATTTGAAAAGATTTTGTTTTACCACCACCTGTTGCGCCCGCCACCAAACCATGACGATTCATTGTGGAGAGAGGAAGAAAAATCTCAGCTTCAGGAATCACTTCACCATCAAGCATGCCCGCGCCTATTTTTATAGTTTCCCCTTTGAAAGTATAACCATTTTTTATTGCCTGGATAAATGCTTCTTTATTGACCATTTTATTTTTTGAGGAAAGTTACAAAGTCAAATTGAAAACGATAAGTTTGTTTTAACTTTTTAGTCAATACATTTAACGTAATTGTTTATGGCATCAAATATGTAAAACAGATTTCATAAAAACTAAATACCTTTATTCTCAATCAAATAAAAAAAAAGTTATGGAAAATAAAAAACCTAAAATTCTTATTTGCGAAGATGACCCTAATCTCGGGATGGTTTTAAAAAATTACCTGGAGCTTAATGATTATGATGTGGTGCTCGAAAGAGACGGCAGGCTCGGGCTTGCGGCTTTTCAACGTGAAAAATTTGATCTCTGCCTGCTCGATGTAATGATGCCTAATATGGATGGATTTACCGTAGCTGAAGAAATCAGAAACGTGGATCCGGATATGCCTTTGTTTTTCCTTTCTGCCAAAACAATGAAAGATGATATTATAAAAGGATACAAACTAGGCGCGGATGACTATATCACCAAACCATTTGACAGTGATGTATTGCTGCATAAAATAAAAGCGATCTTAAAACGCAATGAAGAATTGCATCGCGAAGAAGCTAATGCGGAATATGATCTGGGTAATTATCATTTCAATCCGCGCCTTCGCCAGTTAGGCATCGGAAAAGATGTGCAAACCTTATCGCCCAAAGAAAATGAATTGCTCAAAATGCTGAGTGAATATAAAAATGACCTGTTGCCAAGAGAAAGCGCGCTTAAGAAAATATGGGGAAGCGATACCTATTTTAATGGGCGCAGCATGGATGTGTATATTGCAAAACTTCGTAAATATTTAAAAGGCGATCCGAATATTGAGATTGTAAATATTCATGGGAATGGATTCAGATTAGTGGTTACGGAGCCTTAAATTTTAAATCATTATACTTTTCATCGCAACAGAACCGCAGCCACCAGGCCTGCGGTTTCTGTTCTTAAACGAGTTTCGCCCAGGCTTACGGGTTTGTAATCCTGTTCGAGAGCGGCTTCAATTTCTTCTTTGGTAAAATCGCCTTCGGGGCCTACTAAAATTATTTTCGAAGAGGAAGCATTGGTAATTACATTTTTTAATTCGGCTTTTTCCTCATTGAGGCAATGAGCAATAAATTTCTGATCATAACTTTTATCCTTTATCAATTCTATTATTGTAACCGGCGCGGGTAATTCTGGTAGCCACGCCTGCCTGCTTTGAAGCATCGCGCTCACCAAAATGGTTTTCATCCGTTCTTCCCGGAAATGTGTCTTTTCTGTACGCGTACATAAAAGAGGTATTATTTCAGAAACACCTATTTCTGTTGCCTTTTCTAAAAACCACTCAAAACGCCCGGTATTTTTTATAAATGAAATGGCAATAGCAATTTTCGGTTTTCTTTGAGGAATAAATGTTCTCTCAGTTATTTTTACTTCAGTATTTTTTTTATGAGGTGATACAATTTCTGCTGTAAGCGTGTATCCCTTACCGTTAGTAAGCTGAATGAGTTCACCTTCTTTCATCCGCAATACCTGCGCAATATGCCTGGAGCTGTTTTCACTTAAAACAAATTGATCGGAATGAGGAAAATTTTCTTCAAAAAAAAAGGGTAGTTGCATTATGAAGGCATTTCTATTGAATTTTGGCAGAGATGGTTTTAGGATCCCTGCCACTATAAACTATTGCATAAATTATTACTTGTTCTTCCATCACTTTGTATATTACGAGGTAAGGAAATTTATCCAGCAGAATCCTTCTAAAATTTTCTATGTAAAATTTATAATACTGTGGTTTGACTTTTAGTTTTTCAAATTGTAATAATACATCTTGATAAAACCTGGAACCAAGACCTTGTGATTGGCTTTCATAATAATAAATAGCCTCATCTAAATCATCATAAGCAGGATCCATCATGACGATTTCAAAATCCATACTTAGCTTCGATTTTATCTTTCACCTGTTTTAATGTGTGTGCTTTATCTTCACCTCTCAGATACCTGCTCTCCCGCTCTTTTAACATCGCCAATCTTTCATCGCTTACTTCAAATTCATAATTGTCATTTTGCCTGCCAGAAGACAAAATCGTATAGACCGCCATTAATAAATTCTCGTCGTTTATTTTCTCAATAGTTTGATACAACAATTCTTTTATAGGCGTTTCTTTCATCATTTTTTATTTTTTATAAAGTTATAAAAAGTAAGTCGCTCTAAAAGTATTTCACAAGTACAAAATCTTAAGTCAAACCAAAAAACTCAATCTTTAAAACGGCGCATCATCATCAAATTGCCCATCATTCATTTTACTTCCTTTCTGAATATAAAGTTTGGCTCCGTCTCCGTCAGCACCCCTTACCGGTTTCCAGCTTCCACCGGGTAAGCCCGGGCCAAAATCATTTGAATCTCTTTCCACAAATTTTTGAATATGTAGCAACGCAGTTAATTTAATGGTTTCTAACTGCCCATTTCTGTGCTTGGCAATTCGCACATCTGTATCTCCTTTGTTAGATTCTCCCAATTCATTTGCATGGATGTCATGGTATTCGGGGCGGTACAAAAACATCACCATATCAGCATCCTGCTCTATGGCGCCGGATTCTCTTAAATCACTCAACTGCGGCATTTTATTACCTTCTTTTCTTTTCTCCACTTCACGGCTCAACTGACTTAGCGCAATGATAGGAACTTGTAATTCTTTGGCCAGCCCTTTCAAATCTCTTGAAATACGACTTATTTCCTGTTCGCGGTTACCATTTCTATTTTCGCCCGTGCCGCTCATTAATTGTAAATAGTCAATGATGATCAATCCCACATTGTGTTTATTTTTCAGTCTGCGACATTTTGCCCGAAGCTCAAATATGTTGAGCGCTGCCGTATCATCAATATGAATGGGCGCCGAAGCCAGGCGATCGATCCCTTTTTTATACAACTGCTTCATCTCATGTTCTTCCAATCTTCCGCGCGCTATTTTCTCCAACCATATTTCACTTTCAGCGCTTAATATCCTTTGTACCAATTGCCCCGCGCTCATTTCCAGCGAAAAGAAACCCACTGCTGTAGGCTTGGTAGGATGAAGCGCTGCGTTGCGTGCAAGATTCAACGCAAAAGCAGTTTTACCTACAGAAGGTCTGGCAGCCAAAACAATCAAGTCACTTGCCTGCCATCCGTACGTAACGCGATCCAATGAATCAAAACCCGAGGGCACACCGGTAATTTCATCCTGCCGTGTCCTTAGGTCTTCAATTCGCTGTATGGTTTTTACTAAAATG
>DATCWN010000401.1:0-2199 GCA_036566285.1 Hanamia sp. | reverse complement strand
CTAAGCCTTTTTCTTGGAACGCTTATCGTTTCTATTATTTATATCACTACCAATCTGATGTATTTGAATGCATTGCCTTTGAATGAAATTGCATTTCCGGGTGGCGATCGTGTGGCGGTGGCGGCTTCTAATGCCATCTTTGGTTCAGCCGGCGCTATGGTAATTGCGGTCATGATTATGATCTCTACATTCGGTTGTAACAATGGGTTGATATTGGCAGGCGCGAGGGTTTATTATACCATGGCACAGGATAAACTTTTTTTTAAGAAAGCAGCGCAGCTAAATAAAAATGCCGTTCCTGCATGGGCGCTTTGGGCACAAGCGATTGTAGCTTCTTTACTTTGTCTTAGCGGTGGCTACAATGATTTGCTTGATATGATTGCATTTGTGGTGGTCATTTTTTATGTGCTTACCATTATTGGTATTTTTGTGCTGCGCAAAAAGAGACCTGACGCGGAAAGGCCATACAAAGCATTTGCGTATCCTTTTTTACCGGGGTTGTATATTATTCTGGGATTGACATTTTGTGTATTCCTGGTTATTTTTAAACCATTATACACTTTGTGGGGCTTAGGCATTGTATTGGCAGGGATTCCTGTTTATTATATAGCGATCTCCGGACAGAGAAAAAATAATACAAATATTGAATGATGAATGCTGATCTTGAAAAATTGTTTGCTGATATTTCAAAAATGAAAGTGGCGGTTATTGGTGATGTAATGCTGGACACTTACTGGTGGGGAAATGTAGAAAGAATTTCTCCGGAAGCTCCTGTTCCTGTGGTGGCGGTTAGCAGAAGGGAAAAGCGTATTGGCGGTGCGGGGAATGTTGCGTTAAATGTAGAAGAGCTTGGTGCCTCGGTTGCCCTACTTACTATTCTCGGCGATGATGAAGATGGCGTGCAATTAAAAAAATTGTTACGGGAAAAAAATATTGACACACGCTTTGTACTTGAAAGTAAAAAGAGAATTACTACTAATAAAATTCGCATCATAAGCCGCAATCAGCAAATGATGCGATTGGATGCGGAAAACACCTCAGACATAGATGAAGCAGATGAAGAGAAATTGCAAAATCAAATTGAAAAATATATCTTTTCTGAAAAGCCTGATGTGGTGATCCTGGAAGATTATAACAAAGGGATTCTTACGAAAAATATAATTTCAAATACCATTGCGTTTTGTAAAAAAAATGATATTCCAACGACGGTAGATCCTAAACGGAAAAACTTTTTTTGTTATCGTGACGCATCTCTCTTTAAGCCAAATTTAAACGAAGCGATTACCGGACTTAATCTTTTGCCTGATGAAATTTCTCTTGAACTTCTTTCAGAAATTCATGTGCAATTAAAAGAAAAATTGGGCCATTCCATTTCATTAATTACTTTATCAGAAAGAGGAATTTTTTATCAGCAGGATGATAATAAAAAAGTGATTCCCTCTCACAGAAGAAATATAGCCGATGTAAGCGGCGCCGGTGATACGGTGATTGCAGTGGCTTCATTGATTTATGCGGCTACAAAAAATATTGATCTTACCGCTGCAATAGCCAATATTGCAGGAGGCATTGTTTGCGAAGAAGTGGGAACCGTAGCAATAAATAAAGAAAAGTTAATGAAAGAATGTAAGAGACTAATTGAGTAGTGAAAGGTTGCAACCTGTCCTCAATGATTTAAATTTGCCGATATATCTCAATAAAATAATGCAAAAGATTTCAATTGCAATTCATGGCGGCGCAGGAACCATAGTGAAGGAAGATATGACTGTGGAGCTGGAAGAGGCGTATCGTAATGCTTTAAAAGATGCGCTGAATGCAGGTTACGCAGTTTTGGAAATTGGTGGCTCGGCAGTGAATGCGGTAAAAGCGGCCGTAGTGGTTATGGAAGATAATGCGCTTTTCAATGCAGGGAAAGGAGCTGTTTTTACCAAAAAAGGATTAAATGAATTGGATGCCGCTATCATGGATGGAAGCACTTTAAATGCAGGCGCTATAGCAGGAGTAAGAAATATCAGAAACCCGGTGGAGCTTGCGGAAGAAGTGATGTTGCATAGTGGCCATGTATTTTTAAGTGGAAAAGGCGCGAATGATTTTGCCATAAAACAAGGAATTAAATTAGAATCTGATGAATATTTTTATTCCCAGTATCGCTACGATCAATGGCGCGAAATAAGAGACAGCGATTTGTACCAACTCGATCAT
>DATCWN010000492.1:0-3479 GCA_036566285.1 Hanamia sp. | reverse complement strand
ATGGGCCTATATCGCTGGTTGGCGGCATTACAATGAGCGCTTCTCTGGGCAATATATAAGTATAGCCATTTTCTTTGGCTACTTCTTCGATAGCTGCCTGTAATTTCTTCTGAATAGGTATAGAAAGCTCTTGTCTTTTTTGTTCAAATTGATTTTGAATCTTTTGGTCTTCACCACTTAAATCCTGCACTTGTTTTTGAAGCTCACCGCGTTTTACTTCTTTTAAGCTCGCGCTCATAGTGGAAGAATCTTTATAAAACTTTTGAACAGCCTCATTCAATGCGGTTTGTTTGTCCTGTGCATTTTGATAAAGGGATCTTTGATACTGATCCAATTCAGTTTGCACGGATGCAGCTTCCGGCATTAATTGTATCACTTCATCGGCGCTTATATAACCGATCTTTTGTGCGTTCACTGCGGTTGAAAATCCAAATATCCCGGCGGAAATTATTAGGACGGTAAGAAATTGTTTCATTTTTAGTTTTAAGGTTTGTTTTATTTTATTATAGTGTTTAAAATTAAGTTTAAGGCTGCACCTGTCTTTGTGTTTCGCAATTATTTAACACCCAGTTCCTTCAGTACATCATCACTCCTGTCAAGTTTTGGGTCGGCAAATATAACGGTAATTCCTTCACTTTTATCCAAAATGAAATCATATAATTTGGCTACGGCTAATTTTTGAATGGCATTGTAAACCTTATCCTGTATTGGTTTTATAAGCTCCTGTCGTTTTTTAAAAATATCTCCTTCATATCCAAACCTCGTTCTTTGCAAATCCCTGAGTTCTTTTTCATTGTTATAAATTTCATCTTCTCTTTTTTTCTTTAGTTCATCGCTAAGCATTACCTGCTCGGCATCATACTCTTTATACATCCTGTCAAGGTCAGCCGATTTTTTGTCTATTTCCTGTTGCCACATTTTACTAAACTGATCTAATTTTTGCTGTGCCTCTTTATATTCCGGTAATTTTTCAAGAATATATTTTGAATCTATTACTGCATACCGCTGTGCAAAACTTACGGTAGCTAATAGCAAGCAAGCTGATAAAGTAAAAAGAAATTTTTTCATAAAATTTATAGTTCAAAAGGTTGAAGGTTCAAAGTTGAAGGTTCAAAGTTGAAGGTTGAAGGTTCAATCAGGCAATAAAACCATATAACAATAAAACATTTTTAGCCTCCTACCTTATTCTCATTTATTCTTCCTTATTTCTTATTCCTTATTCCGGCTCCTGGCCCAGCATAAATGTAAATTTCGCAGCGCCTTTTAACCCGGTATTACCATTTATCCGGTCCAAACCTATTCCATAATCAAAACCTAGTAAGCCAAACATGGGAAGGAAGAAACGCATTCCCAAACCAACAGACCTGCGCAGTTTAAATGGATTGTAATCTTTGAAATCATACCATCCATTGGCTGCTTCAAAAAAGGCAAGTCCGTAAATAGTGCTGCTTGCGCTGGTGCTAAACGGATACCTGAGTTCTAATGTATATTTATTGAAGATAGTAAAAAATTCACTTGCCTGACTAAGGTCGGGGTTGATTTTAGGATTAGAATTATCATAAACAGGATAGCCTCTGTGTGCAACAATATCGTAACCCAACAAACCATAGTTGTTGCTTAATCCCGCATCACCCAATTGAAAACGTTCAAAAGGAGAGGTAATTGTTTTATCGGAATACCTGCCAAGGAAACCATATTTAGCGGCAGCTTTTATAATAAATTGTTTGTTTTTATCCGGGCCGCGGCCTTGTCCGATAGGCACGTACCATTCCGCTGTAAAACGTTCTTTATGAAATTCCACCCATTTGTATCGGTCAGCTTGCACAGATCCATCTCTGAACAATGAATAAGGAGGCGTGAGCTGTGTGCTTAATACAAAATTAGAACCGCTTGTAGGGAAGATGGGATTAGGCCCTGCGGAATTTCGTGCAAGCGTTATTTTCAAACTCACGTTATTTGAAATGCCATTAGTAAGCCCGGGAAAAATATTATAGTTCTTGAGTTGGTAGCGTTGATAATTTAACTGATAAATCAATGCAAAGAAATCATCCGGCCATTTTAATTGTTTGCCCAATGAAACACTGAAACCTGTTGTTTTTATGTAAGAGGAATCAGCATAAGAACGGTCGTAAAACCCGGTCATGGGATTATAAGCATTCGCATACTTAGTGTCGTAATAGCTTATGGTAAATGAATTCCTTTTTTTACCGCCAAGCCAAGGCTCTGTAAAAGAAAAATTATAAGAGCGGAATTGCTTACCGTTGCTCTGCGCTCTCAAGCTAAGCTTTTGTCCATCACCAACAGGTAAAGGCTGCCACGCTTTTTTCTTAAAAATATTATAGATAGAAAAGTTATTGAAAGTAACGCCCAGGGTTCCTGTAAGTCCTATACCACCACCAAAGCCTGCGGAAAGTTCTAACTGGTCAGATGATTTCTCTTCCAAACCCCAGGTAATGTCCACCGTTCCATTATCAACGTTAGGAACTATGCCGGGGTTTATTTTTTCAGGATTAAAATAACCAAGCTGTGATAGTTCACGTTGTGTTCTTATAATGAGTTGGCGGCTGAACTTATCACCGGGTATAGTACGGAGTTCACGGCGGATAACATACTCTTTCGTTTTATCATTTCCGGTGATTTCCACTTTACCAATAGTAGCCTGTGGGCCTTCCGTTATGCGGATTTCGTGGTCAATGGTATCATTGTAAACCGCGGTTTCCACCGGGTTGATTCTAAAAAACAAATATCCATCATCCTGGTAAAGACTACTAATGTCGCCACCTTCCGGTGATGGCGTGGTCCCCAATCTTTTATTAAGTGTTTCCGCGTTGTAAATAGTACCTTTTTTAATTCCCAGCAAGACTGACAAGATGGAGTCTGAATATTTGGTATTTCCTTTCCAGGTGATGTTTCCAAAATAATAACGCCGTCCTTCATTCATTTTGATGGCAACATCCAAATCGCCTTTATCGCCATAAGTGGTATCCGCTAAAATAGATGCATCGCGAAACCCAAGCGAATTATAATAGTTGAGAATGCTGCCCTTGTCTTCTATAAATTTCTTTTCATTGAATTTAGCGGAGCTTAGAAATTTAAACCGGACATAAGGGTCCAAAAATTCTTTGGTTCTGGAAGGAGTTAGATAATCATTGCCACGCAGGTATTCACTAAAAGTAATACGGTTGCTTTTAGAAGAGTCATAAACATTTTTATCAACGGAAGGAAACAAAGTAAGCCTGCTTTTTTCTTTGGTTCCCTTCATTTGCTTCTTCAGCTTGAGGTCGGAAACGGATTCATTGCCTGCGAAATAAATTTCGTTGATGCGCACCTTACCGTTTTTGCTTACCACAAAAAGAATATTTACCGCATTGGCATTTTTAGGGTCTTTGGTTTGTTGTACCTCTACGTCCACGTTTCTAAAACCTTTGTCTATGTAAAACCTTTTTATAATGTCCGTTGAAGTAATCTTCAAACTTTCT
>DATCWN010000490.1:0-18987 GCA_036566285.1 Hanamia sp. | reverse complement strand
ACCTGATTCGTGGTCAGAAAGTAATGCTGGACAGGGATTTAGCGGAAATGTATGGAGTCGAAGTGAGAGTTCTAAATCAGGCGGTAAAAAGGAATGCCACAAGATTTCCTGAGGATTTTATGTTTCAACTTTCAAAAGAAGAAAATGATTTTATAAGATCACAAATTGTGATCTTAGAGAAAGGGAAACACACTAAGTATTTACCTTATGCCTTTACCGAACAAGGTGTAGCCATGCTTTCAAGCGTACTCAATTCAGAAACCGCCATCCAGGTAAATATCCAGATCATCCGTTTATTTACCAAAATGAAGCAACTGATTTTAGACAACAAAGATCTTTGGATGAAAATAGAAAAAATAGAGCAACATCTGGTAAAAAATGATGAAGAGATAAAAACAGTATTTGCTTATTTAAAAAAATTATTGGTACCCGAAAATAAACCGAGGAACCCAATTGGTTTCAGGGCTTCGGAAAAAAAATAAAACAATGACAACAACAAAAACTATCAAACCTTATTTACGGCTATCTGGTTTAGAGCCACTCGTGGTGCGCCCCGAAAGCCTTTTTATAAATATCGGTGAACGCACCAATGTTACGGGTTCCAAAAAATTTGCCCGGTTAATCCGCGGCGGCAATTTCGAAGAAGCATTATCCGTAGCGCGCCACCAGGTGGAAGGCGGCGCCCAGGTATTGGACGTAAACATGGACGACGCCTTGCTGGATAGTGAGAAAGCGATGACCACCTTTTTGAATTTATTGCAGGCCGAGCCAGACATTGCTAAAATTCCGGTGATGATAGATTCTTCCAAATTCAATATTATAGAAGCAGGACTAAAATGTGTGCAGGGAAAATGCATTGTCAATTCTATCTCGATGAAAGAGGGAGAAGAACTCTTTTTGGAACACGCTTCCGTTTGTAAGAGTTTTGGTGCAGCCGTTGTTGTAATGGCTTTTGATGAAAAAGGCCAGGCCGATACTATAGAACGGAAAGTAAGTATTTGCCAGCGCGCTTACAAAATTTTAACTGAACAGGCTGGCTACAATCCGGAAGACATCATATTTGACCCCAATATTTTTGCGATAGCAACCGGTATTGAAGAGCACAATAATTACGGAGTTGATTTTATTGAAGCCACCAGAGAAATAAAAAGATTGATGCCACTTACCAAAATCAGTGGTGGTGTAAGTAATGTATCTTTTTCTTTTCGTGGCAACGATACGGTGCGAGAAGCGATGCATGCGGTTTTCCTGTATCATGCTATAAAAGCAGGGATGGATATGGGCATTGTAAACGCAGGAGCATTGCAGGTTTATGAAAATATTGACCCTGTTTTAAAAGAACTTTGTGAAGATGTAATTCTTAACAGAAAAGAAGATGCTACTGATAAATTATTAGCATTTGCAGAAACCGTAAAAGCAAAAGGAAAAGAAATTGTAAAAGACGAAGCATGGAGAAAAGAAGAAGTGCAAAAGCGTCTGAGTCATGCGTTAGTAAATGGAATTACCGATTATATTGAAGCCGATACAGAAGAAGCGCGGTTGAAATATCCTAAACCGCTGGATGTAATTGAAGGTCCGCTGATGGATGGGATGAATGTGGTAGGCGATCTATTTGGAAGTGGAAAAATGTTTTTGCCGCAGGTGGTAAAAAGCGCACGGGTAATGAAGAAAAGTGTGAATTATTTATTTCCATTTATTGAAGCAGAAAAAGAAAAAACAAAGCAGGCCAATATTGAGGCAGGAATATTAAATGTAGAAGGCGCAGGCCCGGCAAAAATATTGATGGCCACTGTAAAAGGTGACGTACATGATATTGGTAAAAATATTGTAGGCGTTGTGTTGGGCTGTAACGGTTATGAGGTAATTGATTTGGGAGTAATGGTTCCGGCTGATAAAATTTTACAAGTCGCTAAAGAAAAAGATGTGGCAATGGTTGGGCTTAGCGGATTGATAACTCCTTCGCTCGATGAGATGGTACATGTGGCAAGGGAAATGAAAAGAAACAATTTTACGATTCCGCTGTTGATAGGTGGTGCCACTACTTCGCGTTTACACACCGCCGTTAGAATAGCGCAGGAATATGATAATGGTGTGATACATGTGCTGGATGCATCACGCAGCGTAACTGTTGCCGGAAACTTGTTGAGTAAAGAAAATAAAGATGAATTTTTATCCGGTATCAAAACCGAATATGAAAAGCTAAAAAAAGATTTTGGAAATAAAAGATCGGCAAAGGCAATGCTTTCATTTGCCGATGCGCAAAAAAATAAATCAATTATTGACTGGGATAATTTCATTCCTGTAAAGCCCAGTTTTACAGGTGTAAAAGTTTTTTCGGATTATGATCTCAATGAAATCTATGAATATTTAGATTGGCAGCCTTTCTTTATCGCATGGGAAATGCACGGAAAATTTCCACAAATATTATCAGACAAAAAGATAGGAGAAGCCGCTACCAAGCTTTATGAAGAGGCACAGGTTTTTTTGAAAAAAATAATTAAAGAAAAATGGCTGACAGCAAAAGGTGTTGTTGGCTTTTGGGAAGCCAATGCAACTTCAGATGATACGGTTGTGGTAAAAGATGAAAAGGGTAAAAATATCAATCTTGAGTTTTTGCGCCAGCAAATAAAGAAAGCACCTGGGCAGGCTAATTATTCATTGGCGGATTTTATAAAGCCAGAACAGGGCGACTATCTCGGAGCCTTTGCCGTTTCCATCCACGGCCTTGAACCACATATTGAAAGGTTCAATAAAGAGTTTGACGATTACAGCAAGATCATGTTACAGGCACTGGCCGATAGGCTTGCAGAAGCTTTTGCGGAATTATTGCATGAAAGAACAAGGAAAGAATTTTGGGGCTATTCCAAAGAAGAAAAATATTCTGCAAAAGAATTAATCGAAGAAAAATATTTGGGAATTCGCCCTGCGCCGGGTTATCCTGCATGTCCCGATCATACGGAAAAATATAAACTTTTTGAATTGTTGAATGCCACTGAAAATGCCGGTATCACTTTAACGGAGTCATTAGCCATGTCGCCCGCACCTTCTGTTTGCGGATGGTATTTTGCGCACCCTGAAAGCAAATATTTTGGAATAGGAAAAGCTGCCAAAGACCAGATAGAAGACTATGCCAGAAGAAAAAATATGCCGCTGGAAGAAGTAGAAAGATGGCTCAGGCCCCAGTTGGATTATGATGTATAAATGAATGTTCGATGTACGATGCCAAGTATATAATGTACTAACGAATTAACCAATGAACCAATAAACTATAACCATGCGTATCATTTCATACAATGTAAATGGAATAAGAGCCGCTGTAAAAAGAGGTTTTATTGACTGGCTCAAAACTGACCCTGCGGATATCGTTTGCATCCAGGAAGTAAAAGCACATGAAGCGGATATTGACCGCATCTCAATTGAATCTGCAGGTTATCGTCCTTACTTTTTTTTAGCACAAAAGAAAGGCTATAGCGGTGTTGGTATTTTAAGCAAAATAGAACCCAATAATGTAGAATACGGGCATGGCAACGAGCAAAGTGATTTTGAAGGAAGGGTATTACGCGCCGATTTCGGTGAGGTTACTTTGATCAACGCATACTTCCCTTCAGGCACTACAGGTGAAATCCGTCAGTCTTATAAATACATTTGGCTCGATGAATTTTTGGATTATTTAAATGATTTAAAAAAGATCCGGAACAAATTAATTGTGTGTGGCGATTATAATATTGCTCATAAAGAAATGGATATTCATAACCCAGTTTCCAATAAAAAAACATCAGGATTTTTACCTGAAGAAAGGATGTGGTTCGATAAGCTATTGGAGAATGGATTTGTTGACAGCTTCAGGCATCTCAACAAAGAGCCGCATCACTATAGTTGGTGGAGCGTAATGCGGCCTAGTACCCGATTAGAAAATAAAGGCTGGAGAATTGATTACATAAATGTTACCGATAATTTGCAGGATCAGATTCAATCTGTAAAGATTTTGCCTGATATAAAACACAGTGATCATTGCCCGGTTTTTTTGGAATTATCTTTATAAATTATGCTACTATACAACATCACGACAAAGGTTGATAATATTATTTCAGAGGAATGGCTGCAATGGCAAAGGGAAATTCATATCCCTGAGATAATGGCTACCGGCCTATTTTATGAGTACCGGATATACAGGTTATTGGAGCAGGATGATTCGGAAGGTAAAACTTATATAACCCAGTTTTTTACCGGTTCCGAAAAAGATTACGAAGAATATCTTCTGCATTTTGCTCCAGGCATACGGGAAAAAGCTATCGTGAAATGGGGGGATCAAATCGTTGCTTTCCGTACTCTTCTTGAAAATGTGCAATAAGTGTTTATATTTTTAGGGATCTAAATCTTTATTTTTTTCTTTAATTACTTTTTCAGGAAACTGCACTAATAAATTAGTAAAACCCTTTGCTGCATTGAATTACATGGGAATATCATTTATTATTTCTCTTACAAAAACAAGCCTGATTCATTAAAAACCTTGCTAATTGCGGATTTCAGGATAAAAACATTGAAAAAAAAACTTCAAAAAATATTATTGCAATGAAAAACCTTATATATTTGTTGCTGTTAAAAAATCAAATAAATTATTATGAACAAAGCTGAACTAATCGCCAAGATGGCCGATGATGCAGGAGTTACTAAAACACAAGCTAACGCTGCTCTTGATTCTTTTACTGAAGCAGTTACTAAAACCCTTAAAGGTGGTGGTAAAGTAACCCTTGTAGGTTTCGGTACTTTTTCTGTAAGCAAAAGAGCTGCCCGTAATGGCCGCAATCCTCAAACCGGCGCTGTTATTAAAATTAAAGCTAAAAAAGTAGCTAAATTTAAAGCAGGAAAAGAACTATCATCGAAAATCTGATTTTCGAAAAACTTTCTCAAAGCAAGATGCATTGATGGTGTATCTTGCTTTTTTTATGATTCATTCTTAATTACTCTATAAATAAAAATAAAATTTCAATGGGACGCGGAGACAAAAAAACAAAAAAAGGAAAAATATTTAAAGGCTCATTTGGTAAATCAAGGCCGGTAACTGCGAAAGCAAAAGCAACTACAGCAGAAAAAGAAACCGCCAAAAAAGAAGGTTGATTTTCAGGGCGCAAGCCTTTCTATATTCCATAAATTATTTTCAGTAAGAGAATATTGCAGCCGGTCGTGAAGCCTGCCGGGTCTGCCCTGCCAGAATTCTATCCTGTTCGGTTCTACCATATACCCTCCCCAAAAATCGGGGCGGGGAATATTTTCACTGTCAAATTGAGTATTGTATTTCTCCACATTATTTTGAAGAAATTCTCTGTTTTCAATTACAGTACTTTGGGGTGAACACCATGCGCCTATACGGCTCACGCGCGGTCGGGAACAAAAATATTCATCGCTTTCTGCGGCGCTTATTTTTTTTATGCTTCCTTCAATTCTTACCTGGCGCTCCATTTCTTTCCAAAAAAATAATAAGGAAACAAAAGGGTTTTCTTCAATTTCCTTCCCTTTGCGGCTTGTATAATTGGTAAAAAAAACAAAACCATTTTCAGTGATTCCTTTCAGCAAAACAATTCTTGCCGAAGGCTTTCCGGATTTGGTGCACGTGGCAAGCGTCATAGCATTGGGTTCCTCTATTTTACTTTCAATGGCCTGCTGCCACCACGTTTCAAATTGTTTTACAGGATTGGCATCTACTTCTTTTTCCAAAAGAGATTGCAACTGATATACTTTGCGGATAGCCGCAATAGAATTATTTTCAACCATTTTTATTTATTTCGATCCGGCAAATTTAGTGAAGGATGGGCGATAACAAATTTCTCTGTTACAAAAAAGCACTCCATTGGAATGCTTTTAAAAAAAATCTTTTTATTTTTTTACAGAGGAGGATTTATATTTTCAGGGTTTTGAGAATCATTGCTCACTGGTGAGTTGGCACTTCCGGTACTTGTCGGACCGGGCGGAGGAGGAGTCGTATTTCCGGTAGCATTCATCCGGTTTCCAATATCTTTCCTGATGCTGTTGAAGCTGTCTTTAATATTATCTGCAGGCGATTTAAAAAGCCACGCTGATGCTATAATTCCAATGGCCGCAAGTGCCGCAATATAAACACCAAAGCCAACTAACGAGCTGCCCATAAAATCACTTGTTGCCTGAAAATAAAACCATATAGTAATCAATAAAGCAAGCGCGCCTGCCGCCAAAGTAATGGCCCACATATTCTTTTCAAGATTTTTGGTTTGATCGCCGAGGTAGGCAATTACGCCACACGCCACAAAACATAAAAAAGCAAGAATGCCTTTATCATGCAAACCATTTACACTTTGATTGAAGCCAAACATAGAAATAGAAACCCACGGGAAAAACATTGAAATGAAGCCGGCTGCGGCTGAGATTAAAACAAATTTCCTTTGTTTACTCATTGTTTGAAAATTCATGATTGTAAGTTTTTAATGATGAAAAATAGATACCCATTTTCAAGAGTAAGCAACTTTCATAAACTACAGATGAATTTCAGCAGGTAAATATAGAATAATTAGAATAATTGATACGAATTATCATCAGGAATTTTTAGGTGGCAAAAACATTTTATTCTGGTTTACCATCTGTTCAAGATCAGAAATCATTTTCGATTTTTCTTCTTCAAAGATGGCTACGCGGCTTTCCAATTCTTTTACATGAACAATACGTTGTTCCATCTCCGCCTCTCTTTTACTCATTTCAATAAGTTGTCTCCTTATATCTTCATTTTCACTTTTCAATCGTGCATGCTCAGTTTCTAACTGGGCATATTGTTTTTTGAAATTAATTTCAACAAGTAATAATTGTTCCATTTCCTTTTCACGATCTGCTGCTGCCTCGAGTTCCCTTTGTAAAACTTCAATATTATTTTGCATGGATTGCAAATCGTTTAATCTTGTGTCATAGTTACTTTGCAAACCGGACCATTCTCTTTTATTTTCCTCAAGCTCTTCTATATTATTTTGTGCCTCCTCAAGTTTTTGCCTGACTTCATCCAGTTCATTTTCAATTTTTTCTTTTGCTTCATTTTCCTGATAATACATTTCTTTCCAATCTTCTTCTTCTGCTGCCTTAGTCACATGAGTTATCTCCTGTTGCTTGTTATTGCATAATTCTTCAAGTGCTTTTAATCTTTGTTGAAATTTAGAAAATTGAATTTCATAGTAAGAAGTACTGTCTTCTACAGATTTAAGTTTACTTCTTAAATTGCTTAAAGATTCCTGCAGTAAGGACTTATCAGAGGTATAATTTTTTTTAAAACCCATGGGAAACTTTTTATCCGTTGGCAAAAATTTATAACTACTTACAATCATACGGTAAGTAAAAATAAAACATGTAATGAGAATAACCAGAGATACGATCCACCAAATCCACATAAGCATTATTATTTATCAATAATGAAAGCATAAAATAAAATTCCGGGGGACTACTTGCTGGATATTTTCATAGGATAAACTTCCAGTTTAAAAAAAAACACGGAAGGACAGGATGCTGTTAGCAGGGCACAATTTAATACACATTATCCGGTAACCAAAGTGCCTACTTTTTCTCCGGTAACTACGCGAAGCAGCGTGCCCGGCGTGTCCATATCAAAAACAATAATAGGGAGTTCGTTTTCCATGCATAATGTGAAGGCGGTCATATCCATCACCTTCAAATTTTTGGAAATGCATTCTGCAAAAGAAATGGTTTCAAATTTTTTAGCCAGCTTATCAAGCTCCGGGTCGGCAGAATAAATTCCATCTACACGGGTACCTTTCAAAATTACATCAGCTTTTATTTCTATGGCGCGTAAAGAGCCTGCCGTATCGGTGGTAAAATATGGGTTGCCGGTACCCGCTCCAAAAATAACCACTCTTCCTTTTTCCAAATGCCTGATGGCCCTTCGGCGTATATACGGCTCTGCAATCTGTTCCATTTTAATGGCGCTTTGCAGTCTTGTATAAACATCCGCTTTTTCCAAAGCGCTTTGCAAAGCCATTCCATTAATTACGGTAGCAAGCATGCCCATATAATCTCCCTGGGCTCTTTCAATGCCGGTTTCTGCCTCATTCATACCACGATAGATATTTCCGCCACCAATTACGATGGCAACCTGCACACCCAATTCAGTAATCAGTTTAATATCCTGGGCATATTGGCTGAGTACTTCCGAGTCAAGCCCGAAAGTTTTATCGCCCATTAAAGATTCACCGGAAAGTTTGAGAAGAATTCGTTTAAACTTAGGAAGCATACTTCGATTGTAGATTGAAAAAATTTTAGATTGCCGATTTTCAGAACCAGCAAGATGCAACCCCTGCTAAAACTCTGTTTTTTAAAATCGCTGCAAGATAAAGGAATTATGAATTGGATAAAAGAGAAAATATAACTGAATGAAAAATACTGGCTAAATCGAAATGAATATTTACGGTGTGTTGTCGTGTAATTAAATTTAAACTTCCCATCCTGGCCGTAAGGAATAATTATAACCCGGTTAAAAATTATAGTATAATTTACGATTCCATATACATGGCTTACTTATTAACTTTAAATACTCGTTTATACCTTGAAATTTTTTATCCTGGCTTTTCAATTATTAGCATCATCATTCAATTTGACACCACAACAAAACGCCGATGATATCATTGGAAGATGGATGAGTCTGAAAAATAATTTTGAAGTAGAAATTTTCAGAACCGGAAATGAATTCAAAGCCAAAATAATCTGGTTTGATGATACCGATGATACTACCAGGCCAATGAATGAGCGGCGCGATGAAAAAAATCCTAATCGCGCCCTACGCAACCAGAAAATTCTCGGAATGCAAGTAATGCATGGCCTTGTTTACAATAAAAAAAATGCCGTTTGGGAAAATGGAAAAATTTATGATGCCACTAGTGGAAGAACATGGAGTGCCACTTTGCGGATAATGAAAAACAGATATTTAAAAGTGCGGGGATACTGGCATTTCCAATTTCTTGGGCAAAATTTATTTTTTAAAAGAGTACTATAGCAGCCGAGGAAAAGTTTTCCAAAATTCAATCCATTTCAATAGCCCAATAACCGTTCACTCATTTCTTTTCCAAAAAAATTAAAAAGAAATCAGTTGTTAGAAGATCTATTTTTTTACAAAAAATCTTAGAAAAAAAATAAAATTATTCTCCTTGTTTCCTAAAAAAGATGATTCATCTTCATACAAAAAACGCCCCGGTTATCGAGGCGTTACTATTAATAAAAAAATTATTTACCGGAAATAAATTATCCTAATGCTACTCTTTTAAAATCTATAACTTTTAAATCTGCATCGGTGCTTTTCAGATAATCGTCTACCGATTTATTGCCGTCTTTTACAAAAGCCTGGGCAAGCAAAGTGCTTTCTTTAAAGAATTTATTTATTTTACCTGTAGCTATTTTTTCAGCCATTTCTGCCGGTTTTCCTTCTGCTTTTACCTGTTCAATAGCGATGTTTCTTTCACGCGCAATCGTTTCTGCAGATACGCCCGATTGGTCAATAGCAATCGGATTCATAGCAGCAATCTGCATCGCCACGTCTTTACCTACTTCTTCATTCACTTTATTCAAACCCACCAAAACACCCATGCGGTATGAGCCATGAATGTACGCGGCAACATAAGGGGCCTCTATTTTTTCAAATTTAGAAACGCTTATTTTTTCGCCTATTTTAGCCACCTGCTCGTTCAGTTTGTCAGCAATGGTTTCGTTGCCCACTTTTATTTTTTGCAGTTCCTCTACGTTGTTTACATTATTGGCAATTGCCGCGTCCATAATGGATTGTGCAAAGGCAATATATTCCGCATTCTTACTTACAAAATCCGTTTCACAACTTACATTGATAACAAATCCTGTTTTATTATCTGAAGTAGTTTTTGCTATTATCACGCCTTCCTTTGCTTCACGGTCGCCACGGAGTGCGGCCACTTTTTGCCCTTTCTTTCTCAGGTAGTCTATGGCTGCTTCAAAATCTCCATTGGATTCTGTGAGCGCTTTACGACAATCCATCATGCCGGCGCCGGTTTGCTGGCGCAATTTATTTATATCTGCTGCTGTTATTGTTATTGTACTCATAGTTTTTTATTTTTCTCCGAAGAAATCCTTCGGACACATTTTCGGATTTTTCACATTTTCAATTTGCCTTATCTGCGTCCTCCGCCCGGACCTCTACTTCCTCCTTGTCCAGGACCAGATACACGGCGTTTTTGAGGGCCTGCTGCACTGCGTCCTTTTCCACCACCCGCAGGGCTGTTGCCTCTCCGACGTTCTCCTCTTCCTTCATCAGCTCCCTCGTCAAACTTAATAGCACGTGATTCATTATCTTCAGCTTCATCCGTATCTTCTTCTTTTTCTGCTTGTCTTTCGGCAAGGCCTTCTGCTATGGCCGCTACTATGTAATTGGTAATGATGGCGATTGACTTGGTAGCATCATCATTGGCAGGAATTGAAAACTCTACTTTATTAGGATCGCAATTGGTATCTACCATTCCAAATGTGGTAATGTTCAAACGCTTTGCTTCTGAAAGCGCAATGTGCTCGTGGCCAATATCCACCAAAAATAATGCAGCAGGTACACGGCTTATTTGCGCAATACCGCCCAACACTTTATCCATTTTATCGCGGTCGCGGGTTAATGTAAGACGCTCTTTTTTAGTGATGCTATCAAGCGTCCCATCGTTAAGCATTTTTTCAATGCTCTGCATTTTCTTAACGCTTTTACGAACAGTATTGAAATTGGTAAGCATGCCACCCAGCCAGCGTTCTGTAACGAAAGGCATATTTACTTTTCTTGCCGCTTCTGTTACGATTTCTTTTGCTTGCTTTTTGGTAGCCACAAACATAATCTTCTTACCGCTTTTTGCGATAGATTTCATAGCGGCAGCAGCTTCTTCAAGCCCCTCAACAGTTTTGTTGAGGTCAATGATATGAATACCTTTTTTTTCAGCAAAAATGTAAGGCAACATTTTAGGGTTCCACTTCTTTTTTAAATGACCGAAGTGAACGCCTGCTTCCAAAAGCTGCTGTTGTAAAGAAGTATTATTTTCCATTTATTCTATTTTGGCCTCCTCAACCCCTCCAGAGGAAGGGCTAAGAAGATGTTTTGAATTAAAAAACTTGTTTTATTTATATAGTAGTTCCAAACCCTCCTCCCTTTGGGGAGTTGGAGGGGGCTTCTATCTCTTACTGAACTGGAAGCTCTTCCTTGCTTTCTTCTTACCTGGTTTTTTACGTTCTACAGAACGTGGGTCGCGGGTAAGTAAACCGGCCACTTTTAAAGCAGGCCTATAATCAGGATTTACTTGTAAAAGTGCACGGGCAATTCCAAGCTTTACCGCTTCGGCCTGGCCCTTTACGCCACCGCCTTTTGCGTTTACTGTTACATCAAACTTATCGGCAGATTCCACAGCTTTAAAAGGCGCCTCCACCTGGTTTTGCAAATAAACGAGAGGGAAGTACGTTTTATAATCTTTTCCATTTATAGAGATGTTGCCATCGCCTTTGGTAAGAAAAACTCTTGTTACGGCTTCTTTTCTACGGCCAACTGCATTTTTTTGTTTTTCCATTTTTTTATTTTTATCCTTTCCCCTTCAGGGGCCGGGGGTTAGAATTTTAGAGTTTGGGGATTTTGTGCTGTGTGAGGATGTGCATCACCGGCATATACAAATAACTTTTTGTACATTTTACGACCGAGCCTGTTTTTAGGGAGCATACCTTTTATAGCTCTTTCGATTACTGCATCAGGCCTGCGCTTTAAGAGATCGCCTGCAGCTTCCTCTCTCTTTCCACCGGGGTAGCCACTATAATTAATGTAAATTTTATCTTCTAATTTCTTACCGGTAAATTTTACTTTATCGCAATTAGTAATAATCACAAAATCGCCACAATCAACGTGGGGCGTATAATAGGCTTTGTTCTTACCACGGAGAACGGACGCTATTCTAGCGCACATGCGGCCTACGGTTTGATTAGTGCCGTCAACAACGTACCAGTTACGCTGCACGGTAGCCTCATTCGCATGTTTAGTGGTGAAATGTAATTTACTCATCTTTGTTTTTTAATGATTTCTTCGTTTTATTTTATACAAAGAAACCGGTTGAATTTAATTGCCGCTATCCCGGCATTTTTTTAAGGATTGCGAAGGTAGGGTGAAATAGTTTGAAAATTATCCGATTCAGGCATGTTTTTTTTAGGGCACCTTCATAAGTCATTGATTTTCTATGAAAAATTTGACACGAAGAATTAATCGTTAGGTTTTCCTTAAGGCTTTTAACCATTTAATTCTAAAAAAACTTACTGAAAATATGCCTAAATGAAGGTGCAATTCATTTAACAATTATATTTGCCTAAAATTTTTTAGAAATGGACACTACTCAACCCGTAAGAAAATATTGGATCCTGTTTATTTTATTTGCAGTATTACAACTCGTTTTTTTAATCTGGATCCGCGAATATTTCTGGATAGTACTTCCATTTGTGCTTACCACTTTTTGCAAGGCTATCAGAATCATTTAGTATTCGGGCCGTTGTTATCTACTGCAATACTTCTTTCAATTTATTCGTAAGATCGGTACTCCTTAATTCTGTAGCGATTATTTTTCCCTGTGGGTCTATCAATACATTATAAGGGATCCCTTGTATCTGGTATAACGTAGCGGCTTCACTGTTCCAAAATTTCAGGTCGCTTATTTGCTTCCAGGCCAGTCCGTCATCTTTTATGGCCTTCAGCCATGCCTGTTTATCTTTATCAAGAGAAACACCGAGAATGGTGAAATTTTTATTTTTAAATTGATTGTAATTCGCCACCACATTCGGATTTTCTTCGCGACACGGGCCGCACCAGCTTGCCCAAAAATCTACCAACACATATTTGCCACGAAGTGAACTCAATGTAAAAGGCTTTCCATCCACATCAGGCAAAGTAAAATCAGGAGCCATTTGTCCCACAGCGATTACTCCACTCTGCGGCTTGGCCTGCTGTGCTGCTGCGTACTGATCAAATTGTTTTACTACTTCAACGACTGAAGAATTTTTCGGCCATTTTTTAGTAAGCCGTGCCAATAAATTTTTGACCGTATCCATATTTACTTCCTGCGCATAACTTAATGCAAACAGCGCCACAACAGGGCTGGCAGAAGTATCCACATATTTTACCAAAAAATTTTTATACCATTCGTTGCTTATGTTGAAATTATTTTCCGCAATAAAAGCGAGTGAATCATTATTCTGCTCCATATAATCTTTCCTCTGCTGATCTTCATTAATAAGATTGGTATGAATAGAATCCAATTTGATAATTAAATTGGTGAGTGAAGCGTTGGCAGGGGTATTAAATTTTGTAGATTTTAAAGTGGAATCTCCGGCATTTGCAGAAAACTTAATATCCTCTTTATCATTTATAAACAGATAGCCTGCATTTTTTTCAAATCGTATGCGGTACAAACCTTCTTCAGGCGATGTGGCTTCTACTTCAAATTTACCCTTTACCATTTCTGCTGTATCTATTATGTGAGGCGGATTCTGATTAAAATAAATTTGTTCTAAAAATACTTTTTGATCAGGAGCATTTTTCAATTCGCCGCTCACCTTAAAACTGCCTGCCGTGTGTTGGGTGGCGCATGAAAATAAAAATATAGCGCTTATGAAAATAAAGATCTTATTCATGATTTATTATCTGTTTATTGATTGAGTTTTTGATTGAGTAATTCATTAACAGCCTTCATATCGGCTTTCCCGCGACTTTTCTTTTTTACTTCGCCCGCAAATAATCCTATCAAATTCTTCTTTCCTTTTTTGTAGGCAGCAATTTTATCCGGCATATTGGCGAGCACTTCATCTATCCAGCTATTCAAAGTGTCATCATCTTTTTCCTGCAAAAGATTTAATTCCCTGGCAATTTCCATCGGTTCTTTTTTCGATGATTCCGTTAATAAAGGAAATATTTTAGAAGCAGCAATACCAAAACTTAGTTTTCCTTCTTCAACAAGATCTGCCAATTTTGCCATCGTTTCCGGAGAAATCGGAAACTTTTCAATCTCAATTTTTTTTTCATTAAGATAAAATTTTACTGGTCCTATAATCCAGTTGGCAACTGCTTTATAGTGATGGGTATATTGAATGGTTTGCTGAAAAAAAATGGCCGTTTCCCTGTCATCGCAAATCACTTTTACACTCTCAGGAGACAAAGCATATTGTTCGATGAATCTTTTTTCCAACACAGCAGGCAATTCAGGCATAGATGATTTTACAGCAGCGATTTTTTTTTCAGTAACAATAAAAGGTGCAAGGTCCGGCTCCGGAAAATACCGGTAATCATTGGCTTCTTCTTTTGTTCTTAAAGAAAAAGTAGTTCCGTTGGTGGCATCAAAACTTCTTGTTTGCTGAATTACTTCTTCACCGTTTTCCAGTAAATGGATTAGCCTGCTTATTTCAAAATCAATTGCTCTTTTTACATTTCGTATAGAATTCAGATTCTTCACTTCCACTTTAGTTCCCAGCTTTTTTTCTCCTTTTAATCTTACAGAAATATTGGCATCGCAGCGCATGCTTCCTTCTTCCATATTGCCGTCGCAAACGCCAAGATAACGCACCATCTTTCTTATTTCAGTTACATACGCAAATGCTTCTTCCGCAGAATAAATATCAGGCTCCGAAACAATCTCAAGCAAGGGAACTCCGGCACGATTTAAATCAATACAGGTATCATTTTCATCGGCATCATGAATACTTTTGCCGGCATCTTCTTCAAGATGAATTCTGTTCAATAAAATATTTCTTTCTTTCCCATCAACGTGTATCGTTACGGTTCCGTTTTTACAAATGGGTGTCGTATGTTGTGTTATCTGGTAGCCCTTAGGAAGGTCCGGATAGAAATAATTTTTTCTTGCAAAATAATTATTGCGGGTAATGTCGCAATTAAAAGCAATGCCCAATTTTATGGCGAGTTCTACCGCTTTCTCATTCATCACAGGCAATGTACCCGGATGCGCCAGAGAAATAGCGCTCACATTGGTATTAGGAGAATTACCAAACACAGTGCTGTCGCCGCAAAACAATTTGCTTTTGGTAAGTAATTGCGTATGCACTTCAAGGCCAATTACCGGTTCATATTTTTCAAAATCCAACATGGCCGCGAAGATACCAACTGATTTGTGATTTTATATTTGCAGTTTTTTAGATTAACAGACTATTGCATCTAATCAGCTTAACTTTTCTAAAAGTTATTTGGCCTGGTCAATTGATTATTTCAAAGTAAGTTTTGGAAAGTTCTCTATCTAAAATCTTCATTTTCCTTCATAATAATTGCATTGCTGCAGGGATCCTAACCGGAAACGAAAAGGCACTTTGGTTGCTTTTTCTATCACCAATTCCTGCTTGCAGAAAAAACCAAATTTACACGTTGAGAAATCTGCCGATATTGGCCGTGTGATACCAGGTAATTTATTAAACAGCATTTGGGGTAATGAAGAAAGGATTGAAGAATCGGGAAGGTTTATTTTATTCTCTTTAAAAAAATGTCTTGCAACCACGGTATTATCCAAATTCTGAGCGTACAAAACATTATTCATTAATACAAAAAATATCGCCAAACCACAAATTTTATTCCAAAAAAGCATATTACTATCTTTGCCCGTAAATTTACAAATATAAAAGAGAAATAAGAATGTCTTTAAGCCAGCGTTTACAACAAAAGCTATTACAAAAATTATCGCCACAGCAAATACAATTAATGAAATTGCTGCAGGTTCCGACGGCGCATCTCGAAGAAAGGATAAAAGAGGAACTGGAGGAAAATCCCGCACTGGAGACGAGTGAAGATGGCCATGAAGACACTCACGAAGATCCGCAGGATGATTTTGAATCGGAGGGAGATGATTTTGAAAAAGATGGCAGTGAAAGTGATTACGATAACATTGACATCAGTGATTATGTAAATGACGGAGATGATGAAGTGGGTGATTATAAATACCGGGATGATAATTATGGAGACCCCAATGAGACCAAAACCATTCCACATAAAGTGGAAACTTCATTTTATGATACTTTGAAAACGCAGTTACTAATGCTGAACCTTGATGCAAGGCAGCGCAAAATTGCAGAGCAAATTATAGGAAGCATTGACGACGATGGATACCTGCGCCGCGAAATTACTTCCATCGTGGATGACCTTGCTTTTCGCCAGAATATTGATTCTACAGAAAAAGAAATTAAAGGCCTGATAAAATTAATACAACAATTTGACCCTGCCGGCGTAGCTGCAAAGGATTTACAGGAATGCCTTTTACTGCAATTGAAAAGAAAAGAAGTTGAGGGTCAGCCTGTGAAAATAGCTATAGAAATTATTGAAAAATATTTTGAGGAATTTACGAAGAAGCATTATGAAAAGATTCAACGCGCTTTAAACCTTGATGAAGATGGAATTAAAGAAGTGATCAACCAGATTATCAAATTAAATCCAAAACCAGGAGGCCAGGTAGGCGAAACCAATAAATTGCAGAGTTACGTAATTCCGGATTTTTTCGTTTTGAACAATAACGGAAAATTAGAAGTAACCTTAAATTCAAAGAATGCTCCTGACCTCCGCATCAGCGAGGGGTACAGGGATATGTTGAAAGATTATGACCGCGGCACTAAAAAAGATAAGCGGCAAAAAGAAGCGGTACTTTTTATTAAACAAAAAATTGATTCTGCCAAGTGGTTTATAGATGCCATTAAACAAAGGCAACATACTTTGTTGAGCACGATGACCACTATTGTGGAATATCAAAAACAGTTTTTTCTGACAGGAGAAGATACTGATTTACGACCCATGATTTTGAAGGATATTGCGGAAAGAACCTTTCTAGATATTTCTACCGTAAGCCGCGTGGCCAACAGTAAATTTGTGCAAACAGAATTTGGAACGTATCGCCTGAAATTCTTCTTCAGTGAAAGCCTGGTAACTGACAGCGGTGAAGAGGTGAGCACACGTGAGGTAAAAAAAATATTGAGTAACCTGATAGAAGAAGAAAATAAACAACGCCCGTTAAGCGATGAAAAACTGACGGAACTTTTACAGGAAAAAGGATATAACATCGCACGCCGTACCGTGGCTAAATATCGTGAGCAACTCAACATTCCCGTAGCCCGTTTGAGAAAAGAACTATAGCATGGAAAAATTAATGCCCCTTGGCCAAAATTTTCAACGGTCCGAAAATTTAAATCATCCACTGGTTGTAAACTGGCTGGCACATCTTCTTTCTTTTGTATTTCATCCGCTTTTTATACCAGTGTTGGCAGCATGGTATTTAGCTTTTTTGCAACCCGGATATTTTACGGGAATGCCTGCGAATGAAAAAACTATGGTAATAGCACAGGTTGCGTTCAACACCATTTTTTATCCGGCACTCACAGTCCTCTTATTAAAAGCAGTGGGTTTTATTAAAAGTATTTTTTTAAAAACGCAGAGAGAAAGGATCATTCCTTACATCGCTACCAATATTTTTTATTTCTGGATGTACCTTGTTTTCAAAAGCCATGAGGAAATTCCATTAGTGCTTACAAGTTTTATTTTAGGAATTTTTCTCGCTTCTTCGATAGCATTGATCGCCAATATTTATTTCAAAATAAGCATGCATGCTTTGGGCGTCGGGGCACTATCCGGATTAATGATAGTAATTATTTTTTCGGGCTTTTCTTATACTATTTTTTTACCGGCGATGATTGTTTTTTTAATCAGCGGTCTTGTCTGCACTTCGAGACTTGTTGTTAGCGATCATACTCCTTTCGATATTTATGCGGGTGTTCTTTTTGGAATCCTTTGCCAGTTCATTGCGTATGCATTTACCGGGCTATAATTTTGTAAAAAAATTTACTTTATTTTTTATCAAACTGAAATAAATTACCGGGTTCTCCTTTTTTACCTTCTGATGAAATGTATAAAACACCTTCCGGTGAAAAACAAATTCCTTCCGGCTGCGGCATTAAATCTTCATCTATAAGCTGAAATGATTTTAATTTCCCATCACGGCTAAAAACCGCCATACACTTAGTATCGCGGGTTGAGAGAATATAAATATCATTCGTTTCAGGATGTACAGCAATGGCTGAAGGATTGAATTTTATTTTATTGCCTACCATCGTTTCAAAATTTTTTTCTTTTATAACAAGGAAAGGACTGGTATCTAATTTTTGCAAAGCCATGTCAAAAGAATAAACTGCTTTAGAAGATTTTTTTTCATCTTTCAAACCTGAATCATCTTTATTGGCAATCAATAATTTTTTAGTTACCGGATCATAGCAAAGCCCTTCGGCATTATTTTTTTTGGATAAAAAAGTCGAAATCTTTTGTACATCAGGCGCTGACCTCCAATTGCTTATTTTAAATAAAACCCCATGGCTCCAAAGTGCGTACACAACATCATCAACAAGGGTTACGTCTTCAATATCAAACTTATCTTTTTCGTTTTTTTGAAAAGGAATTTCCTTTTCGAGCAAAGCTTTTTTGCTGTCCAGTTTTATCAAATATAAATTGGGATGTAGGTCTTCAATTAAAATGAAATGGTTTTTATCAACCCAGGTATTTCCTGAAACTTCCACCAGTGCTGAAGGAAGTTGCCATGATTGTGTTGGGTTTTTTAAATCGTAATTAAAACCGGAAATACTTTTTTTTACCGAAGAATCAATGGAACTTTTTGCCGGAAGATCGATAACTACAGGATCTTTATCATTAATCGTTTTATTGTTTCCGCAACCCCACAGAAAAAGAAATAAAAAAAGTAAAATGTAGAAAAAACTTTTTATCATAAATGGTCGGTTAAGATGTGATCAAAATATTTTTAAGATGCTTTCTACCGAAACAAAATAAAGCTTTACAAAACGCTTTCCCTACAGGCACTTTATAAGGTATTGAAATTTCGTGCCAACATGTGTCGCAGTATTTCTTTACTTATTTTAAAACATTAAATTAAGTTATTTAAAATAAGGACCATA
>DATCWN010000487.1:0-3358 GCA_036566285.1 Hanamia sp. | reverse complement strand
TATTTCCCATATTTTTTTATCGGAAAAAGTATACGCAAACAGTTCATCATTTTTTTGATAAGAGTAAGAAAAATAAAGCGTGTCATTCCGGATGAATGGAAAGGCAATCACGTTATAAGTGAAAGGAAGAAGATATTGAGCTGTATTGGTTTCGAAATTAATTTTGGCTATTGACATTTTTCCTTCGTTATTTCTAACAGCTGAAATGATTTTGTCTCCATAAAATTTGGGATAAGTATAAAATAACTTATCGGGATTGGGAATTGATTTTATGAATTCGCCATTTTCAGCGTTTAGTAAATGCAGGTTATATTTTCCGGAAGAAGGCTCATTAACCGCCACCATTATTTTCCCATTATTATTTATATCCGGTGAAAAATATTTGGAACGGTGAGAAAGCGTTTGTTGCTTACCGTTAGTAACATCAATAATTTGCAAATCGCTGTAATCACGATAGCCCCATCTTACATCCGGGCGATAAGAGGCATAAACAATTTTTCCGTTTCGATAGCTGAAATAATTATCAATAGTATTATCGCTGGCTCTTATTTTCTTTTCATTGTTTCCGGTGCGGATTACAAATTCTGGTATTTTTTTGAAACTATTTTTTACATAAATGACAGCGCCATTTTCATCAAACGAAGGATATTGCTCATTAGTGTAAGGTTCTTTTTGCCTGGGATTTTCCTTTTTAATATTTTCAATATCAAATTCCTTTTTAAAAAAACGGATCGCTTCATTTCTGAAAGTAACATAGCTTACTCCTGCATATTTTTTGATAGCATGCTGAAAGGGATAAATTAAACTTTTGTAAGCAGCGGCATCTTGCGTTACTTTTTCCCAAAATTGATCTCCATATTTTTCTCTGCCATACGCCACTAACAAATAGCCCAGCGCATAATGATTGGGCACAAAGTCTTTTAGTGAACCATTTCTCAATTTCAACCACGAATAATTTTTTCCTTCTTTCCACAAAGAACGATAGCCATTAAAAAAAGAGGGTAAACTTCCTCGTCCCTGTTTACTTAAATTGGTTTCATTAAAAACAGCATCTCCTTCAAAAAACCAATTAGGGATAGCGGCGTTATTGGCAAGCGCTTGCCCTTCCTGTCCGAATAAAACCCGCATCAATTTTGAGAGACCCACATTAAAATTATTATATTGCTCTACATGCCGGTATTCATGTATTGTAAGCTGGTCGGGCCAGGGCAAGCTTCCCAGGTCAAAACTATTTTGAGATGGGGTTAAAAAATATTCACTTTTGAAAGGGCCTAAAGCTACATATCCATTTGAAATGGTTGTTTGATTTTGAAGAACGATATTGATTTTTTTTGATTTATTTCCTATGGTAGCGGCAGTAGGTTCTTTGATAAATGAAATGATATTAGCGATTCTCATTGCAGTGGAATCAAGCCCGGCAGGAAAAATTACACGGCTTGAAGGAGTATTTATTTGTTTCCATTTTAGAGAGGGAGGATTTCCTCCAAAGGTTTGGCTATATCCTGTAAAATAAAAAAACACTATTGCGGTAACGAGGGTAATCCGGCGGGCTTTATTCATACTTATTTTTCAGAGCTAAAATTAATAAATCTTTTGTAGCACAATAGGCAACTTCAATTTTATTAATCGTATGCAAGGCTACTCTTTATTTTTAAATATTCTTGGTTGTCGTTTTCTTTATAGTTATTTTCAATATTTATAGTTATTTTCAATAAAAATCTTTTATGAAAACGAGTGCTCTTTTAATATTGTTTTCTTTTCTTTTAGTTACTTCCTGCAAAAAAAGTGCAGAAGGTGGCAATGCATTACTTGAACGATATTTTGAAGACAATGTACTTAACAGAAACTTCATAGTAAGCCTTGCTAAAGACAATTCAACCAATCTTACCCCTAATTATAATGGATATATTTTCGTTCTTTTAAAAACGGATTTTTATCACGGGCCGTTGAAGGCCACAAAAAATAATATCACTTATGAAGGAACCTGGAGCAGTAATGATGATTATAGTAAATTGACAATTGTATTACCTGCAACGCCCTCGGAATTTGGTTTTCTTACACGCGCCTGGCGTTTTACCAGCAAGAGTTTACCGGTTTTAAAATTAGCGCCCTGGTATTCGAGAGACCCAATAGAATTGAACATGACACGGCAATAAATTTGAAAATTCGAAAATGGGAAAATGTGAAGATGTGAAAATGTTTTGTAATTATGAGTTAATGATTTTCTTATGATTTCGTGTAGTCGTTACCGTTAGTTAATTAAATAAAATAAATCAATGAAAATTAAGGATGTTACCGGTTGCATTGAAAGTTTGGCTCCGCTTCATTTGCAGGAAGATTATGATAATGCCGGCCTGCTGATTGGAAACGATGAAGAAGAATGTACGGGGATTTTAGTTTCACTTGATGTAACAGAACAGGTGGTGGAAGAAGCGCGAAAAAAAAACTGCAATTTAATTGTTGCCCATCATCCCATAATTTTTAAAGGCTTAAAAAAACTAAATGGTAAAAATTATGTAGAACGAACCCTTATCTCTGCTATCAAAAATAACATCGCAGTGTATGCCGTTCATACTAATCTTGATAATATTATTGAAGGTGTCAACAAAAAAATAGCGGAAAAATTAAACCTCCAAAATTGTAAGGCCCTTTTGCCCAAAGAGGGGACTTTGAAAAAATTAGTTACGTTTTCACCACGTGAAAATGCGGAGGAAGTGAGAAAAGCATTATTTAGATCAGGTGCCGGAGCCATCGGTAATTATAGTGAATGTAGTTTCAATGTAGAAGGATCAGGAACTTTTAAAGCCAGGGAAGGAAGTGATCCTTATGTAGGCAAAATTGGCGAGAGGCATTTGGAAAATGAAACAAGAATTGAAGTAGTTTTCCCTGCGTTTTTACAAAATCAATTAATAAAAAATTTAAAACTGGCGCATCCTTACGAAGAAGTTGCGTACTATATCAATACATTAGATAATTCAAGGGATGATGTGGGGAGTGGATTAACAGGGGAATTGCCGGAGGAAATTTCTGAAGATGAATTAGTAAGGCTGCTAAAAAATGAGTTTAACCTTTCTGTAATAAAACATACCCAATTTCTTCACAAAAAGATTAAAAAAATAGCGTTGTGCGGAGGAGCGGGGTTTTTCTTATTGCCCCACGCCATTGCAGCAGGGGCGCATGTTTACATAACCGGTGACATTAAATATCATGAATTTTTTGACGCTGACGGCCGGATTTTGCTGGCAGATATAGGTCATTATGAAAGCGAACAATTTACTATAGACCTTGTAGCTGAATTTTTACAGCAAAAATTTCCTAACTTTGCCGTCCTAAAAACAGAAATGAATACCAATCCTGT
>DATCWN010000361.1:0-8686 GCA_036566285.1 Hanamia sp. | reverse complement strand
CCAGATTAATTTGATGTGCGCATTACCAACAGGTTCAAAAAACTCAACCCGGATTTTATAAAATTTATCTTTCTCAAAATTAAAATCAGCCAGCTTTGTACTGTAAGTTTGTTTTTGCCAGTTATCAATAATCAATTTATCATTTAGATAAAGCCGGAAGCCATCGTTTCCATCTAAACCAATTTTATAACTTCCGGTTTTCGGAGCTTTCAACAAACCAGTCCATTTAGCAGAATAAAAATCATGATGCACAGGCCGGCCGGGCGAATACAATGTCCAGCTAAAATTGATAGAATCATCAAACCTTGTGAGAACAGGCTTTCCACTTAAGTTTACATTATTATAATATTCTGCTTTTAATCCCGCTCTTGCCATGCCACTATCATTGTTACTTAAATAGTTGGCAGTAACGGGCACCCATTCTTCCGTGCTCCGGCCGCAACCGGGTGCATACAAAACCTGAACATCCCGGCCTGCTCTTTTTTTAATTCCATCCGAAATATTTACTTTGTTATTTCCGGGGCCGCTATATCCTCCAAGCCTCGCTTCTATTGCATCAGGGCCAATTATGGCAATAGATTTTATATTACTTTTCAAAGGCAAAATCTGTTTTTCATTTTTCAAAAGCACCATAGATTCTACTGCTGCTTTTCTCGCCAATGTTTTATAATCCGCTTCCTGCTTGCTATTGTCAAATCCTGTTTCCGGTACATACGGATTTTCAAAAAGACCTAATTCAAATTTTGCGCGCAATACCCGTTTTACTGCTTCATTAATTGTTTTGATATCAATACTTCCATCCTGAAAAGGAGGAATAAATAATTTAAAATGCTGGTACGCCGTTTGAAAAATAACATCAAGCCCGGCATTTATTGCCTGCTTACTGGCTTCCGGATAATCTTTGGCAGTATAATGCAGCACATTCGCGCCTCCGACCGCGCTTGCATCAGAAATTACAAAACCCTTAAAGCCCCAATCTTTTTTTAGTTTTTCAGTGAGCAACCAGCTATTCGCTGAACAAGGAATGCCATTTAAAGAATTATAAGCGGTCATCACAGATCTTGCACCTGCTTTTTTTATGGCTGCTTTAAAAGGAGGAAAATATATTTCATCAAGCCAGCGTTCATTAAAATGAACCGGATAACTGTCGCGGCCACCATCACCTACATTCGCAATAAAATGTTTGGGAGTAGCTATGATGTTCATTTTTTCAAAAGCACTTATAAAAGCAACTCCCATCTCAGATGTAAGAAACGGGTCTTCACCATAAGTCTCTTCGGTACGGCCCCAACGAACATCACTTGCAATATTGATGACAGGAGAAAGTACCTGCCTGATGCCGCGAATTTTTGTTTGTGTTGCTATTGCTGTAGCCACTTTGCCCATCAGCGCAGTATCCCAGGTTGCAGCCAGCGCAATTGCCTGCGGAAAAGAAGTAGCACCTTCTCTGACCAAACCATGCAGCGCTTCATCAAAAGCGATAACAGGAATGCCCAACCTTGAACTGTCAACAAAATATTTTTGAATGGCGTTGATCTTTTTTGCGAGGCTGGCAGCACTTTCATTTGTACCATAATGAATCATTTGCTGAGCAGCATTTCCATTTGTAGATGCAGCGCTTACCTGGAAACCAAAAATTCCGTGATTATATTGGTCCGGTTTTGCATTATCCAAATCACCGGGTATCATAAACATTTGCCAGAATTTTTCTTCCAGGGTCATTCTCCCCAAAAGATCATTTATTCTTTCTTCGATGCTTAACGTGGAATCTTTGTAAGGAAAAACAGATTGAGAATTTGCAGAAAGAATAAAAAGTAAATTCAGGGTGAAAATAAAAAGACATTTTTTCATGATTTCTATATTTAATCGTGCACTTTCAACACCCATACATAATTGCTTGCTTTCTTCATATTTCCCGGGATGTTTATTTCAATTCCGCCGGAAGTTCTTTTCCAATTTAATTTTTTATTAGTTCCCAATAACTGAACTTTTGTATTTTTTTCAAAAGGCATTTTTGTAATTAATAATTTATTTTCAGGGAAGCCGGAAACAAATATAAATTGTGTTTTTTTATCTTTCGATTGGGTAAAATGAATATTGTCATTTTCCCCAAACACAGTGTACATACGCGTTCCATAGATTGCTTCACCATTTATTTTCATCCAGGCACCAATTTCCTTCAGGCGCTGATAAGCAACCGGATCCCATTCTCCATCAGGGCCGGGGCCAATGTTTAGTAAATAATTTCCGCCTTTGCTTACAATATCCACAAGCTTTTCAATGATTTCTTTCGCCGGTTTATAAACATCGCCCGGCACATAACTCCAACTATTCCCCATCGTCATGCAGGTTTCCCAGGGATAAGGCAGACCCGTTTCAGGAATGTGTTGTTCGGGCGTAAGATAATTTTGTTGCTCTCCAGGAACAGCCCTGTCAACCACAATCAAACCGGGTTGTTTGGCTCTCACTTCTTTTACCAGTCGCGGCATATCTATATCCTGGCTTTGAGGATTACGTGCCCACCTTGATCCTTCAGAGGTATCAAGTAAAGCTTCTTTCACTTCCTCATCAGTTTTTTTACGAACCCAGCCGCCATCGAGCCAGAGAATATCAACTTTACCATAATCGCTTACCAATTCATTTATTTGATTGTGGGTGTAGTCCACAAATTTTTTCCATTGTTCCGGATATTTTTTTATAGAATAATTGGCGTTGCGATCACTTGCCGGAAATTTTTTCCACCAGTAATAATCGCTGTGCCAGTCAGGTTTTGAAAAATAAGCACCCACCCAAAAATTATCTTTTCTGAAAGCGTTAAAAATTTCTTTGGTTACATTGGCTCGTGGATTTGTTGAAAACGCGCAGTCTTTATCCGTGATCTTATAATCTGTGTATTTACTGTCGAACATACAAAAACCATCGTGATGCTTTGTAGTAAAAATCATGTACTTCATACCCGCTTCTTTTGCAGCGTCAGCCCACTTTTCAGGATTGAATTTCGTTGGATTAAAAGTAGTTTTAAGATCGGTATATTTTTTTACATAATCGTTGTAATTATCTGCCACACCGGGTTTACGGCCACCAGTAGCCCAACTCAAATCTTCAGGACAAATGCTCCAGCTTTCTACAATTCCCCATTGACTGTAAGTTCCCCAATGCATCAGCAAGCCAAATTTAAGATCCTGCCAATCTTCTAATTTTTGTTGAATAGCAGGATTGGGATCAGGATAATATTCTTTATGCTGGCCAAAAGTATTGGTGGAAATTGCAATTATTAACAAGAACATAACTGCAATGCGCGTGTAGAATTTTAGGTATTTCATTAGACTATTTTAAAATCTTGAGTTTAGAATAAAATCAAAAACAAATCCGCAGTTTACAATTTTTATAAAAGTAAGCCACGGATTTAATTTTAAAATTTTCCAATCTCAAATATCTTCGGCGAAGAGTACCAGCCAAACTATTACAATCTTATTTATAGTTATAGTTGTCCCAGTACAGATTCGGATTTCTGTTAGCTGGTACCCAGAATATTTTTGAAGTAAGATTATTTTCTCCTGACACCTTTGAAAGATTGGTTGGGTTATTTCTTTGCTCGTCTGTTGGGTAACGAACACGCTCAGGAAACGGCTTCATTATTTCACCATGCCATGTAAATGGTTCTAATTTAGGGTGACCGGTTCTTCTCAATTCCGCCCAAAGTTCATACGGCTGCAATAAGTTCAGGTGAATAAACTTTTGTTGCATTAAAATTTCCATTTTATCATCTGTTGAAACTGCGGCTGTAAATTTTGTTTTAATGGTATCACCCCAATTGGCAATAATATTATCCATAGGTTTAGCTGGATATAAAGGAGCGGCTGCGCCTTGCGCATCCGGATCATCTTTGAAATCACTCATCTGGTTTAAATTATACCAGAAGTTAACAGAATGGATAACCGCATTTTTTATGTGTTCTTCCGCAGGTTTACCCGTATTTGCCAAACCCTTAAGTTCTATTTCCGCATACAATAAATCCAATTCTGCCAGAGTAAACATAAAAGCCGGCATTTTACCATTACGATGAAAGGTTGCCTGGTTATACATTGATTTTGCATTTTGTGAAAGGCTGCTTGGTAAATTATCGGAAAAAGGATAATACCTATCACCTCCGTTATAAAGCACTGTTTGGGCATCAATATTGTATGATACTCCTCTGTAGTCATTGTATTTTGTAGGCATAGCTATCACTGGTAAGCGTGGGTCATCTATTCCGGATTGGTAAGTAGAATCACCATAATTTAATCTTTTCATTATGATGTTGGGAATAAATGATGCATAGCTATTTTCATAAAGGCCACGCATCCAAAATCCACCACCACTTTTCTGGTCGGTATCAAACCAGAGAGGAAAGCTAAGATCCTGCTGAGGCAGTGGTTTAGAAAGGGTTTGTTGTATAAGAGGTTTGGCATAAGCTTCGTCAACACCGGCAATCCGTACCAGTAATTTAAGCCTTGTTGCATTCGCAAACTCTGCCCACTTATTAATATCACCTTTAAAAACAACATCCTGACCTGTAAAAATTTGTTTGCCAATGGACGACATCAGTTCATAAGCTATGGGCAGCGAATCAGTAAGATTACCTAAATCAGCAATTATAGATTTGTATATTTCTTTAGGATCGTCATAAGATGGGTACCAGCTTTCGTTAGTTCCATTACTTCCCTGGAAAGCATTAAAATAAGGAATGGAATTAAATAGGTCAACTAGTTTAGCACTCTGGTAATCTTTTACAAGGGTTACTAGTTTGAAATATACATCTGCATCTGATTTTTCCTGGCCGCTGCGTTTATTTACTTCATTACGCAGGGTTTCCCATGTTTTCAATCTCCTATAACTTGATTCAAAATATCCCTGGCTGGTAATAGGGAAATCATCAAACCCGTTACCTGTTGTAAGGTCGTTATATGAGGAGAACCAATCGTAGCGGTAAGAAACATATCGTTGAGCAATTTGCGCATAGCCGGTTATGCTGGTACCACCACTCAACAAATAGTACCATTCACCATAGTCCTGAACAAAAATTTTATTTTCAGTAATGGTTCGTGAAAATAATCCCGGAACAATATCAGTAACTCCCTCACTTAACTGATCGGGATTGTAAAAACGATCTTCGAGATCTTTTTTGCAGGAAGTTAATCCTCCAATAATTAAGATACTCAGATATAATATTATAGTACGTTTCATCTTTATAAATTTTTAGCATTAAAAGGATACATTCAGCCCAAGCGAATAAGTTTGTTGGCCGGGGAATACTGTATTTTCTATATAACTATCAGCACCCAAGGCAGATTCTACATCAATATTGGGTATTGTTTTATATAAATAAAACAGGTTTCTACCCGCAAGGGTAATAGTGAGGGCCTGTAGCTTTAACCTTTGTACAATGCTAGCTGGAAGAGTATAAGACAATGCAATTTCCCTCATTTTTATATAATCATTCTTAAGCAACTTATCCGGAGGAAAAGAAGTAGAAAGATCATTGACATAAGTCAGATAATAATCAGATGCAGAAGCAATAATATCATTGGTAACATACTTATTATCTGGTCCCAATCTAACACCTGGCAATATGACTCCATCGTGATAAACCTTTCCATCTACTGATTGTGAAGGAGCAGCTTCATTATGCTGCCAGGCTATTTTGTCTCCTGTGCCATTAATATAATAAGCCAACCCTCCATTAGCCTCGTCACGGTATTTTAAGGTACTTTCTAATTGTCCTAAACCGTATAAGCGCTCATTGGTATAGGAGAATATAGTACCACCGTATTTATAATCCAATGCTATCCGAAAGGCTAAATTTTTGTATCTAAAATCAGATAATACACCCCCAAAAAGTTTTGGCATAATATTGCCCAAAACTTTCATTTTAGCCGGATCCGAATCGAGTGTATATACACCATTCACATTTACAACTTTATTGCCATTTTCATCGCGGGTATAATCGTTCATTTTGATATCACCAAACGGGCGATTCAGATCTGCCCTTATACTTGCTGAACTACCATTGATCAGATTGGCATAAGTATATTCTTTGAGATCACCATATAATTCCAATACTTTAGAACCTTGATTAGCGCCGTTTAAAGTGATGTCCCATCTTAGGTTCTTTGTAAGAAGTGGAGTACCAGTTAAGGAAAATTCAAAACCATACGTTCTCATATTAGCTACGTTAATTAGTAACCCGCTAGAACTGGATGTCTGAGAAATAGGAAGTGATATAATCTGGTTATAACGGTTATTAGTATAATAAGAGAAATCTAAGGTTACACGATTGCCTTTAAAGAAACTATTATTAATACCGATTTCAAATTCTCTTTTGCGTTCCGGCTTTAAAGCTCCTGGCAGCAGGTTGCCTGGGGGGGTAACTACTACGGCCTGTGCACCGGTGCCGGAAATGTATCCGAGCCCATATTGATTGTTGGCGAAATAGCGGGTGGTACCATTACCCACATCAGCCCAGGAAAATCTGACCTGCCCTCTGTTCATCCCGGGGATTTGATAGCGCTCCGTATAATTCCAGGTTAAAGAAGCACCAGGGAAAAAGTATTTATTATTTTCCGGTGGAAGAGTAGAATTCCAATCCTGCCTTGCCTGTAGATCCATGTAAAATTCATTTTTCCAGGACAATGTTGCTGAAGCCACGGCGCTATATAACACATCGCTACCTCTGGCATAATCTCTTAACAAATAAGCGTTACCCGCATCCGGAGCACCTGCCTGGTTATTGAAAGAATACCAACCTGGAAAATTTAATCCACCAATAGTATTGGTCCCCAGCGATTCTGAAGTTCTTAACCTATAAATGAAACCACCAAATCCAGAAACTCCGAAATTTTCATTAAAAAAAGTATTATTATAATTAAGAAGCGCCTGGTAAGATTGTATGGTATTGTTTTCTTTTTTTATACTAAAACCACCACCCTGAACCGCAGGAAGGATACGGTTTACACTTATTTCAGATGAATAATTTGTGTTGTCGTAATCCAGTCCAAATTGCCCGACAAGAAATATATGTTCAGTGAAATTTAATGTGGCCCTGGCCGAAGTGATCATGTGAAATTTATCATCCTTCACTCGATTTTTATCAAGATTCCATAGATAATCCCCAACTAAAGAACCCGCTTGTGGAACACCATAAAGCGATAAATCCCGCTTGTAACCGGTTTGATCTTTATACAAGGCGTACATCTGATTATAATCATAATCTACAGGAAATCCCCAGGCTATACTTTGAGAATTACTTTCCCGCCGGTTTTGGGAAACTATATTGTATATATTTGAAATAAGCTCAAAACTGGCAAATTTTGAAGCCTTAATATTCCCATTAAAACTAAACGTATTGCGTTGCTGCCAGGAATTAGGACTTACAATATCATTGTATTTGTAATTGGTATAAGAAGCTCTTAAATTTCCTTTTTCACTTGAACCGGAAATTGCAACATTAGAGGTATAAGAACTTCCCGTTCTAAACAGGTCATCGTAACTATTGTGAGGATTGTTTTTAACTATTGTGCTGTCGTAAAACATCACATCAGCACCGTCAAATTTTGGACCGAAGCTATACCGCCTGTTAGGTATTTCTCTCACGGTTTTTCCATTTAAAGTAACGTACGAAGTATCATAAATACTATTACCCAGTCCATACTCTTTTTGCAAATCCAGGTAACTTCGGGGCTTTTCTATGCTGTATTGAAATGAACCCGTCATCCCAAATCCTTTTGCATTGCGGCCACTTTTTGTAGTTATTAATACTACCCCATTGGCAGCATCAGTTCCATATAATACAGTGGCTTTTGCGCCCTTCAAAATGTCAATAGATTCAATATCTGCTGAGTTAATATCATTAATGTTAGAGCCATAATCATAGCCCGCCCCGGTAGAGCCTCCGATAGAAGTTTGTCTATCTGAAATAATCACTCCATCAACAACAAATAAAGGCCTCGTGTTTTGGTTAGGGTTTAAACTTGCAGCACCTCTGATATTAATTTTTAGTCCGCCCATGGGGCCTGCAGTTCCTGTATTTACACCTACACCCGACGCTTTTCCATACAAGGAAAGAAATGGATTCATTGTAGTACCAGCTTTTGTTAACTCTTCTGCCTTGATGGTACTTACGGCATAGCCAATAGAACGCCGTTCACGCTTTATTCCCAGAGCAGTTACCACTACTTCATTTAGCGAGCCTTCGCTGGTTACCAATTCCACCGTTATATTGGAGCTGTTTCCTATATTTACTTCCTTTGTAGTAAATCCTACAAAACTAAATACTAATACTTTTTGAATATTAGTTAAAGAAACACTGAAATGCCCGTTAGCATCTGTAGCAGCTAAAGCATTTCCACCTTTAACTGCCACGGATACTCCTTGAAGCAAATTTCCATTCGCATCTTTTACAGTTCCTGAAACTTGTCTTTCCTGCGCAGAAACAAGTGCTACACAAAATAACATAGAAAAAAACAGTAGCAGCCTTTTAGATTGTTGTTTCATTATATTTTAATTTTAATTTTGAAATATTTAAGAGACCGTATCAGAAATAAAACATCTTCCATTTTGTTTTTGGAGATGGCTATTTTAAAAATTCAGATGCTACGTACTTACATGTAGAATTTGCTCAATAGATCTTTTATCAAAATTTTCTACC
>DATCWN010000272.1:0-3577 GCA_036566285.1 Hanamia sp. | reverse complement strand
ACCCCATTTCTCTTATAATAAAAAAACAACTGGCCTTCACTTATAAATTCCTTCCGGTATTCTTTCTTCAACTCTTCTTTTACTTTTACTATATCGGCACCGGACGAAATATCTTCTAATATTCCCCTGCTTGATCTTACTGTATTCAGATAGGAAATAGATTTAGGAAGGTTGATATTCAAATAGGCTTCTGCCGCGATATAGTACATTTCCGGTAGTTTCATCAAAGGCATTATATTTCTATAAGCACTAGCGGGCCCATGTAAATACTTTTGAGAAGTCATACCATTGGTTTGCAACAGCAATAAAGAATTGAAGCGGATATCAGGTATGCCTATATTGGGATTACTTGTTTCAAAAAGGCTTTCAGCAGGAGCCCGTAAAATCACAAGCCCATCCGTATTTGCATATTTATCGCCATCAAAAAGGTTTCCTATAATATTTGCAAAGGCAGTTACATTCAGACTAAATATTTGCTCGGAAGATAATATCCGGTCATTACCGACAGGGACAGAAGGATTGCGCAACTTAGCCGTAAATTTGCTGATAACTTCTTCGGCAGCCAATGCGGCATTTTGTAAATCCTGAGCGCTTCCCTGCCAGGTATAAACTCTTGCCTGCAATGCTTTTACAGCATAATAATTCATTCTTTGTGTACGTAAATTATAAAATCCATCGCGGTTGGCATCAGCAAAATAGTCATCTGGTCTTGCTATTTCTTTATACACAGGATCTTCTTTCAGTAATACCAAAGCATCGGTAATATCTTTTTGCATTAAAGCAAAAGTGGCCTGGTAGGATAACTGCGGCGACAGATCTTTCGACAAAGTAGTTACATACGGGATGGTCAATTTACCGGCCAGTTCAGGCCTGTTTGCATAATTAAAATCTCCGTATAAACGAAGCAGATCGAAATGCAGAAATGCCCTTAACCCAAGCAATTCCCCTTTTATGATAGAATGGTCTATTTTATCCAGTACTCCGCTGTTTTTATTCAATTCGTCCAGGATTCCATTCACATTGGCAATGGTATTGTACTGCTGTTTCCACAAGGCATCCACTTTTGCCATGGTCCTGGTGTTTTTGTAGGCAAACTCCTGTGCCCCATAATACAAGGCGGCCGCAGTTAAATTATTATACTGGCGCGATAATATATCTACCAGGTTCCAGGTCATATCCTTTGCATAAGAAGTGGGTTGTGTCATTCCGATATATACTCCCATCAAAGCATCTTTATAACCGGACGGTTGTGAAAATTGATCTTTTGCTTTAATCTGGTTACTTGCAGTAACATCCAACCAATCTTTATTACAGGAAACAATACCTGTAAGAAGGATCCCGAATAATATGTATTTAAAAATATGTTTCATCTATTTATTATTTTTTAAAAGGTTGCTGAAATAGAAAATGATAAGGTTCTGGCAAAAGGATATTGTAATCCTCTTTCGATGTGGATGGTAGAAAACGTAGCCACTTCGTTCATATTAAATGCAGCACGCAGTCTTTGAATTCTTCCACGTCCTATCATTTCTGTAAAATCATAATATACATTGACGGCCCCGATGGTAATTTCATTTCTATCCTGAATAAATCGTGTAGTAGCACGGGTTTTTTCGTCAAACGCCGATGTCGAATTGGCATCTTCGTTTTGCCTGTCGTACTGGCCCAGTCTTTTGAACTGTGCATATTGGCCCGGTATTAACCATCTGCCGTTAAGCACTCTTTTATCTACATTATAATTCATGTCGATATTTTCAACACGATCTACCAAAGTTTGGTTGTACAATTGACCACCTGCCAGGTAACGCCCGGTTACTCCAAAGCCAAAATTGTAGATTTCCGCATTAAAACCAAATATTCCCTGGTATTTCGGCGCTGCATTGCCGGCTACAATCATATCGGTGGCATTCCAGTTGTAAGTGGTATTCCCGTTCCTGTCCAGGTATATTTCATTACCGGTACTTGGGTCTATTCCCAATGAAGGCACTGCCCAAATTGCATCCATAGACATTCCATCCTCATACTTGTGAACCACCTTATTATTAGATTTATCCGCAGCCAGTTTATCCATCCGCTCGTTGTAAGCCTTCATAGAATTAGAAAGCTCCACGATTTTGTTGGTGTTGGCTTCAAAACTACCATTCAGGTTTACAAAGTTTTTTCCGCTTGACCAAACGAGATAAGATGCAAATACCTCTATACCGGTATTTTTTACTTTACCCAAATTATCACTTACAAAAGAGAAGCCTGTTGACTCCGGAATAGTCACCTGAGTAACCAGGTTTTCTTTAAAACTTTCGTAATAATCTGCCCTTATGGTCAATCCTTTCACTCTTATATCCAAACCGGCATTATAATCAAAAGCCGATTCCCACTGCAAATGCGGATTGGCCAGGTTAGCAAGGTAAGAACCCGGAAAACCCTGATATAGTGACTCTAAATAGTATTGGTAAGTGGCAATAGACTGATTGGCACTGAAATTCTGGCTTCCGGTATTACCCAATGAACCCCTAACCTTGAATTGATTAAAGATGCCCAGGTTATTTATAAAACTCTCTTTATGTAAATTCCATCCCAAACCAAAGCTCCAGAAATTTCCCCAACGCCTTTCGTTGCCAAATTGCGAAGAAGCACTTGTTCTGAGCGTAACATCCGTTAATAAACGATTGTCCCAGGTATAAGATGCGGCTCCAAGAAAACCAACATCCCGGGTAGTGCCATCCACACCCGAAGGCCTGGAATCCAAAGCATAAGCACGACCAAAAATTATATTGTTCATCCTGTCGCTTGGAAACCCTTCTACTTTGTGATACAATTCACTGTATTTCTTTTCACTTATATTAAACCCGATATTTCCAAAAATCGCATGCTTGTTGACTTCTTTGGAATAGTTTAGATTAAGATCGCCGAACAGGTTGGTACTTTTTCCGTTATTTACCTGGTAAGAACCCCGACGTCTTCTATCATCATCGGTCGTACGCAAATCGTCGAATTTTGTATGATCCGAAGGGTAGAAATCATCTGCACCATTCCGGTTTGCATCAATACCAAGGCGGGTAATAGCTTTTAATCCCGGGCGGACAGTCCATTCCATGTAAAAATTATTGACTACATTAAAATATTCCGCAGTAAGACTTGTATTGAGTGTGGAATTGTAGAGAGGATTGGTATATCTGGTTCCGTTAGCAAGCACCTCAGAATAAAAAGGAATTGTTCCATCATTATTAACGGCTCTCCAATAAGGATTCATGCGAACATATTCGTCAAACGTACCATAGTTTGATTCAGAACTATTATTACTATTAATGCTGGTTATATTTCTAAACAAGAAATTGCTCAGCCTGTAGGAGGTACTCATACTACCTGCAATATTTTTACGTGATGATCCTTTCATTACCCCTTCTACATTCCGGTAAGATACATCACCCATAATTCTCAAATTGTCGCCTCCTAATTCCACCGATAGCGCGTGCCTCTGTCCTACTCCATCACGAAGTGGCTTGGCCATCCAATAAGTATCCATTCCCTCAAGCACTAATTTTTTTCTGTAATTATATAATTGCAATAACCCAGGCTG
>DATCWN010000098.1:0-4603 GCA_036566285.1 Hanamia sp. | reverse complement strand
ATCATTGGGCTGAAAGCAGTTTCACATTAACGTGAGTTTGAGAAATGCTGAAGAATTTTAAATCCCGTCAATAATTTTCGCCAGTTTATGATCTCTTTCTGTAACCACGTTTCCCGCATCATGCGATGAAAGCCAGATCTCTAACTTGTTATATTCGTTGGTCCATTTTGGATGATGATCCATTTTTTCTGCGGCCAGGGCCACCCGTGTCATAAATGCAAAGGCTTCTGAAAAATCTTTAAACTCAAATTTTTTATGAAGTGTATTGTTTTTTTCCTCCCACATAATATTGATTTTTAAAAGTTATTAAGTCTGGCCTTCCCGGTTTGACTTTTATTATTGCATAAGAGCCATACAAAGATCATCCCAAATTTTTTGATCAGTAAGACGGAGACCGGCAGGCTGTTTAAAAGACTAAGTGCTGACGATTTTTTATTTTCTCATTTGTTAACTCCACCACCATTTGCACAACTGGTATCGTTTTGATGGTGTTCATAAAAATATTTATTTCATCGTCTTTCATAATGTCATCTTTCATCAGCCATAAAAAATCAAGATGCCTGAATTCCGGAAGAAGGTACTCGCCATCATCTTCATTATTATACAGATAATGTTTTATAGTGCCCGATTGTTGCCCGTATTGATAAACAGGAAAAAAATATTTTCGGTCTTTTTTATTCAATTGAATTTCTATGCTGTTGTTGATCCTGAAATCGAAGTTGAGAATCTGATTCAGATGCCAGCAAAATCGGTATTGCTCAATAGGCGCTACAATCCCAAGAAGTCGCGTGTCTTCAAAAAAATCGTCAAACATTAGCTCGTTATCAATCCGCAATTTCATTTTTGTTTCCACTTTCTATATTAAAAAACAATATCAAAAACCAATTCTTCTTTGGCTCTTTCCACTGTAACTTTAGTGGCATCGCCTTTTTTATATTTACTTAAAGCCGTCATGTAAGCGTTTAAATCTGTTATAGTAAAATCGCCCAATTTAATAATCACGTCGCCGGCCTGCATGCCCACTTTGCTGGCAATTTTTCCGTCAATGATTCCATCCGCACGCACCCCCGAACCACTAAAAGTATAATCCGGCATAATGCCAAGGCTTACTGTAAATCGTGCTCCGCCCATCTGTGGCTCGCGTGTTTTTGAAAAAGCAAGTTTGCCAATACCATTGGTTTCTTTGATGATGTTTGAAATGTATTGGATGATGCGAAATTCGCCTGTAAAATTAATTTTGTCTATATCATCTGTTGGCTTATGATAATCTTTATGCGTGCCCGTAAAGAAAAAAAGGACGGGAATATTTTTTAAATAAAATGAAGTGTGATCGCTTGGCCCTATTCCGCTCGAATCAAATTTTACGAATAATGCTTTTGTTTTTGCAGGCAATATTTTCCCCCAAGCCGGCGAAGTTCCAAAGCCTCCGACAGTGATGGCAGGGGAACTATCATTCAGCCTTCCTACCATATCGCAATTGATCATATAGTTTATATTTTCAATGGGGGTTGTTGGATGTTCTGTAAAATATTTTGAACCAAACAATCCAAGTTCTTCTCCTGAGAAACAAATGAAAAGATAGTTATTGTTTTTGAGTTTTGAATTTTTAAGAAGCTTTGCTAATTCAATAACAACCGCGGTTCCACTGGCATTGTCATCAGCGCCATTATGTATTTCAGCTTTGCCCGTCCATAAAGAATTGTGATCTTCTCCATAACCTAAATGATCGTAATGAGCCCCAATTACGATAGTGTTGGCAGCACCATTATCTAAGTATCCAATTACATTATGACCGGTTCTTTTCTTGTCGCCAATAGCAACCTGGATATCCAAATCGAGATCCGCGGTATTTTCATTTAGATACTTTGTTGCCACATTTTTTGATAGGAAAATAACTGGTATTTTCAAGGATGGAATTTTTGATTTCGCTTCAAATTTTAATTCATCATTCTTTGTGCCGCTGTTATAAACGATTAATGCGGAAGCGCCTTTTGCAGCACATTCTATGGCTTTATTTTTAATAGCGTCTTCCAAATCAAAATGAGGATTATTAGCATTGTCATCCATCAGTTCTTTAATATCATAAAACCAGGGAGCGTTATTTTCCTTTATCGAAGGAGAAGCAAATGCGTTGACAGATCCGTTGCTGCTGAAAATAAATGGGAAAAAATCTTTCTCAACTTCCAGAGAAGTCCCATTAACAGATAAATGTGTTTTAGGTAAAATTTGCTTTCCTTCATTTACTTCAAATGTCTGCAAATAATTGCCGGCGCTGCCTTTGGGGATTAGTCCTATTTTTTCAAATTCACGGGATAGGTATTCGTAGGCGAGTTTTTCACCCGGCGTTCCGGTTCTTCTTCCTTCTAAAGAATCACTGGCGAGGTAAGTAATCGTTGATTTCAGGTTATCAATTATTACCCGGTCGGCCTTTTTTAATTTTTGCCCAAATACAAAGGAAGAAGAGAAAAGAAGGGTAAGTAAAACATATTTCATAGTAAGCAAAGATTTATGACGCAAATTTAAGCTGAATAAATTAGTGAAGGTTATGATAAAATTGAGTGAAGAATATCTCTTTTCTTATTTCGTAAATCCATACCTATATGATGTAACTAAATTTACCGATACTATAAGAAACACTTTGAATCAACAACTCCATATTGCTTTAGTAGGAAATCCGAACAGTGGAAAGAGTTCTCTTTTTAACTCTCTAACAGGGTTAAATCAGAAGGTGGGAAATTTTCCGGGAGTTACGGTTGATAAGAAAACCGGCATCAGTAAAATTTCTGAAAAACTTACTTCAAAAATAATTGACCTTCCCGGTACTTATAGTTTGTATCCGAAAAGAAATGATGAATGGGTTTCTTACAAAGTATTAATTGACCAGGACCCTCATATAAAAACGGATATGATTGTGCTGGTGGCCGATGCCAGCAATCTTAAAAGAAATCTTCTTTTTTGTTCGCAAATCATTGATTTGAAAAGGCCTGTGGTGATAGCGCTTACCATGATGGATATTGCCCAAAAAAATGATATTAAGATTGATGTAGCCGGGCTGCAACGGGAATTGGGAGTGTTGGTGATACCCGTGAATCCGAGGAAGAATAAAGGCATCCATCAATTGAAAAAGGCGATAGAGCAAACGGCCGAAAATATTCATCCCATTCCAGAAAAAAATTTTATTGATGTAGAGCCTTTTGCACCTGAAGCCATCAAAAAAGTTCAGCAGATTTTTCCTGGAACCAGCAATTACAGGGCGATTCATTATCTCATTAACCATGAAAGTTTTGATTTAAATGATACCCTTCAGGATACAATAGAAAATATAGAGATTGAAACAAAATTCAATCCGACCCGGACGCAGGCCGAAGAAATTTTGCAACGATATGGTAAAATAAAAACCATCATGAAGCAAACGGTGGTGGAAGCCGATCCGCTGCAAAAAGCATTGTTCACCCAAAGGCTCGACGATGTTTTATTGCATCGTACCTGGGGTTATGTAATATTGATGGCGATTCTTTTTTTATTATTTCAAAGTATTTTTTTAATTGCCCAGTTTCCGATGAATGCCATTGAATGGACGTTTGCGGAAGCAGGTGGCTGGCTCGGGAAAGTGTTACCGGCAGGCTGGTTCAGTGATCTTTTTATAAATGGGATATTGGCCGGCCTTAGCGGCATCATCGTTTTTGTGCCGCAAATAATGATTCTTTTCGGATTGATCACCCTGTTGGAGGATACGGGCTACATGGCGCGCATCAGCTTCCTCACGGACAAGGTGATGCGAAAAGCGGGACTAAACGGGAAAAGCGTAATGCCAATGATAAGTGGCCTTGCGTGTGCAGTGCCAGCCATAATGAGTGCGCGAAGTATTGAAAATAAAAAAGAACGATTACTCACTATCATGGTTACGCCGCTCATGAGTTGTAGTGCGAGGTTGCCTGTCTATACCGTATTGATTGCTTTGGCAATTCCGAACAAAATGTTTTTTGGTTTTGTCAGTTTGCAGGGTTTGGTAATGATGGCGATGTACTTCATGGGTACCTTTATGGCGTTGGCTTCCGCTTTTGTAATGAAGTGGTTTATAAGAAGCAAAGAGAAAAGTTTTTTTATTTTGGAACTCCCGTCTTACCGCGGCCCGAGATGGAAAAATATGGTAACTACCATGGTCGAGAGGGCGAAGATTTTTGTGGTAGATGCCGGCAAAGTGATTATGGTGATCAGTTTATTGCTTTGGGTTTTAAGTTCCTTTGGGCCTCCTGCAAAGATGGCTGCTGTTACCACAAAATATGAAACGCTGGTACAACAAAATCCTTCACAGGAAAAGGAATTGAACAAGCAAAAAAGTACCGATTATCTTGAAAATTCTTACGCCGGTATCCTTGGCAGATCCATTGAGCCTGTAATAAAACCTTTAGGTTACGATTGGAAAATTGGCATTGCATTGATTACATCATTTGCCGCCCGCGAGGTTTTTGTGGGTACGATGGCCACCCTCTATAGCGTAGGTGATGATTCGGATGAAAATAATGCCACGCTAAGAGAAAAAATGACTGCGGCCACCTGGCCTAACGGCGACAAAGTTTATACCGTGGCGGCAGGTTTATCC
>DATCWN010000076.1:0-3396 GCA_036566285.1 Hanamia sp. | reverse complement strand
GATATAAAATTACTATTAAGGCAGCTATTCTCATAACTTTCAGGGAGAAAGTTTTTATTATTTTTTGAAAATCTAAAGCAAGCTTATTCTCAATAAAGCACAAAAGTGGAGAATGAATTTGGTTCCCGGGAAAAAAAGGGTGCTTCAAAACCATTTTTTTAAAGTATAGTAATAAGGTTGGTTGTATAGCTGGGCTTGTTGCTACGAATGTTTTTAAGTTCTAAAAAAAATTACATTCTTAAAAAATATCTAAGGGAGTTATTGGAGAATGCTGCTTAGTTTCCCTTGTATCGAACAAACGTCGTACATAGTGAATCATATAATCAACCTCACCCCACCCAGGTCTGAAACCCTGTGTGGAAAGCGGTCGCCGGGCGAGCCGATAAACATAAAATTATGCGGGATATTCCATTCCTCACTTAGCCGGTTAATTATTTCCGGGCCAAATACTCCGGGTATCTGCAGGTATTCAATTTTTATATCAGGATATGCACGGTCCAGAGCTTCAAAATCACGAACAAAAGTGCGTGATAATTGTTGCTCTTTTTGTAATACCGTTACAATTTTTAGCTTTTGGGTAATCTCATTGTCTTTTACATAAATGATTACTTTGTTAAGCGTAGCAATATTATCTCCTTTGGTAAAATATACGAATGGCTGCTTGTTCAATCTTCGCATTTCTTTGGTAAGATGAAACCTGCTAAACACAGAAATGGCCTGTAGTTTATCGAAGAGTTTATTTACGTACAATAACAAATAATGAATTACCGCTTTCCTTTTTAAAAAGATATAAATAATAAGAATAGCCGGAACAAAATATTGAAGAAAAACAACAAGGTATTCCGGATGAAGTTTTATATTTCCATATAAAGCAATTAATATCCCCACTATGCCAAGGAATACAATCATAGGCGGTGCATATTCGGGGCGCGGCAGCCGCGAACGTTTTATTTTTAGAAGCAAGTTACCAAGGCCAAAAAATGCCATCACCGATAAAAAAGAGATGGTATAAACTCCGGCCAATGGACCAATTTTCCCTTCTGTAATAAAAAGTATGGAAAGGCATAAAATATAAAACGTGATTAGGATTCGGGGTGAGCTTCCTTTTTTATTTTCTTTCAATAACATTTGAGGAAATATCCTGTCGAGGGTCATGCGTTTCATTAATCCGCTAACGCCGATAAAAGAAGTAAGTACCGCGCCGCTCAACACTAAGGCTGCATCAAATGAAACTATTGTTGCCAGCCAGACGCCTCCCGTCTGCCTTCCCATAAAGGAAAGAAAAGCAGCCTGGTGTGCCTCCGCATCACCCACCGGAATAATGGCAACGGCTAGTAATGCAATCAGTGGATTTATAATAATGACCAATATCCACATGTTCCGCAACGTCTTTGGAAACACACCTGGCTCCTGCTCTTCTACAAAATTTGCAGATGTTTCAAAGCCGGTAACGCCAAGCATAGCGGTACTGAAACCAAGAAATAAGACAGTGGCCAGGCTACCTTTTAAAGGGGTATTAAAATTTATGATGGCAAGGTCGAGGCCATTCATAAATATGAAATAAATAATGCTGCATATAAGCACTGCCAATACCAACAGGTGAATGATGAAAATAATAATGGCTACTGTTGACGATTCTGAAATGCCGCCGATGGTAAGAAATAAAAAGATAGTAAGAAGTACCATAGTGGCAACGATTACAGGGAAAACCGGGAAAATGCTATGAAGATAATTCATGCCTTCGGTGGCAGAAAGTACCGCGGTGGCCATGTAAGAAAGTATCGTTAAGCAAGCTGCGAGAGAGGCATTGCCTTTGCTGGTGGTATTGAGCAGCACATTATAAGCGCCTCCATTGAGTGGTAATGCGCCCACAGCTTCGCCATAAATTTTTCTAAAGAAAAACAAAATCAACCCAACTATCAGCAAAGCGATAAAAGCATATTGCCCTGCATAAACAATAGTAAGCGCAGACACATAAAGGCAGGAGGAAGTAATATCATTTCCGCAGATGGCAGTGGCAGCCAATTGCTTTAACTTTTTGGGATTTGATGTCTTTAGTTCAGTCATACTTCGGCAGTAGTCTTCAGAGATTGATAAATAATTGCCCAATAAAAAACGAATTTACATCAATACGATTGCGCGCTAATAAAAAGTTTCATGGCAAATTTTTAGGATACTTACTTATTTCTTTGAGAAAATAAATTCAGCATTTTCCGTTGTTTGCCTCGCTACTTCGTCCACTGGCAATTGTTTTACATCAGCAAGTTTTTGCACAATGTATTTTAAATAACTGCTTTCATTTCGTTTACCACGAAACGGAACCGGGGCAAGATAAGGCGCGTCGGTTTCTAACACTATATATTTCAGGTCAACATCTTTGATAACCTCTGCCAGTCCGGAGTTTTTAAAAGTAAGTACTCCTCCGATACCGAGATAAAAACCAAGTTCAATAATGTCTTTTGCATTTTGCAAAGTGCCACTAAAGCAATGAAAAATTCCATACAGTCCTTGTCCTTTATAATTTTTTACCAAATCAATAGCTTCCTGCGTGGCATTGCGCGTATGAAGCACCAGCGGCCTTTTATATTGCAAAGCCCATTCGGCATGCCTTTCCAAACTTTCATATTGTTGTTCGGCAAAAGAAGTATCCCAATAAAAGTCCAGGCCTGTTTCTCCAATACCGGCAAACTCTCTTTGTGACAATTGATGATTTATTTTTTCCAGTTCTTCTTTAAAATTTTCTTTTACAGAGCATGGATGTAATCCCGCCATGGCGAACATTCGCTCAGGGAATTTTTCTTCTAATGCTAATAAAGCATGGTTTTCAAAAGCATCAATAGCGGGTAAATAAAACTTTTCTACACCTTCTGCCAAGGCTCTTTGAACTGCGGAATCAATATCGTCTTTAAATTCTTCAACGTATAGATGAGTATGGGTATCAATCAGCGTCATAACTGCAAAGGAAAATTAATTTTTATCATTATTCACATTATAACCTGACATTACCTTTCATTAAAAATTGTTGTTGATTTGTTAAAAAGTATTTATTAACTTCACACTAGTTTTCATAGGGTACGGATTAAAAAAGGGCTTGGATATCTATCCAGGCCCAATTTTTTTATAAAATCTCTGAAGAAATGGATTTAAACTGAAATCCTTTTTCTGTGAAATATTCTAAAACTTTAGGCAGTGTGTATTGCAAGGCTGGCAATGCTTTCAGGCTGTCATGAAAAACGATGATGGATCCTGGACTTACATTTTTAACCACATTCAAATAACAGTTCTCCGGTTTTAAAGCCGTATCAAAATCTCCGCTCAACACATCCCACATAATTGTTTTTAATTTTAGCTTATCACCGGCGATGGATTTCAATTGAAATTTAGTAATCCTTCCAT
>DATCWN010000513.1:0-2658 GCA_036566285.1 Hanamia sp. | reverse complement strand
ATGCCTTTTGGTGAAAGCTCAACTGCCATAGCCCTTGTCATGGCTTCGATGGCGCCCTTTGACGCCGTGTAGGCAATCACTTTTGGAATGCCATATTGCGAAGCCATCGAACTAATATTGACAATGCTCCCGCTTCCTTTTTCAACCATAATTTTTACCACTTCCCTTGAAAGAGCAAATATGGCTTCCACATTGGTAAGCATTATTTTTTGAAAATCTTCATCAGTAACTTCTGTGAATTCTTTTTTTAAATTGATGCCGGCATTGTTAACGAGAATGTCAATCTTTTCATATTTTTTTTGAAGCTGCTTTACCATCTCCGGGATAGCGGCAAGATTATTTAAATCGAATGAGAGAGGAACACAAAGCTCTCCCAGACTTGCTTTGGCAGCATTTAATTTTTCTTCATTACGCCCAATAATAATTGTAGTGAGGTTATTTTGAACAAATTTTTCCGCAATAGCCAATCCAATTCCTGATGCGCCACCAGTTACTATCGCTACTTTTCTTTGTTGATTTGTTTCCATTGTCATTTAATCCTTTTTATTTTTTATTCATTATTTATTATTTTTCATTTCTCCTCAGCCATTTCCCGGCGCATACGGGAATCTTAATCCTTTATAATATTCCAATGTATGCTTCGGCTTTTCATAGTTTGGAGGAACGGGCATTTTGGAAAAAGTTTGAAAATATAAAACGCAGGCATCGCGCCACCATACAGCTTCTTTCTCCTGTATGCTCAATAACATTCTTACATGATGAAACTGTTCTTCATCAATATACTTCTCCATATTTTTCCAGGCACTTTGAATCCATCTCACTTCGCTCACACCTTCATTGTATTTATAACAGATTTCATCCCACAATGTTCTTCCTGATTTCATTTTATATGTCCAGGGCACATGATGAAACCATAATAAATATTCTTCAGGGCAAGTGGAAAGATTGGTGAAAAAGCTATCAACTTCCGGTTGATATTGCGCCAGCGCATTACTTCCTTTTGCAGTTCGATCGAAGCCAATTCCAATGCTGTCTGCACGATGAAAATAAACAGGATTCCAATCAGCACGAGGCGCTTTATCGTACCACGGAGCTGGGCCATAATGATGTCCATATCCCATGATGTGATGAAGGCCAAGCGGCGTCATATAATTCACAACCGCTTCTCTTGAAACTTTCATCATTTTTTTTACAGAGTCAACCAAAGTTTTATTATTAGAAAATGTTTGTCGTATCCATTCATCAGCAATGGTTTCAGAACTTAATTCATGATCCCATGCGAGCCGGCCAAAAGCATACCAGTTGGCCTGTCCAAAGGGATGTCCCGTCCAGTTAATGTCATTTCCAATATTTGCAACGCCCGCAATTCCTGTAAGTTCATGATGATCCAGCGAGCCATCAATTACTTTTGCCACTGTAGATCCTTTTCCTTTTACATCCCGATAGCTATCGGGATCTGCTTTTAAGACTTCTTTAAACAATGGCGCTTCGTAAACAAGATGATTAGCCTGTCCCAGGTATTCCTGGGTTATCTGAAATTCCATCATCAAAGGTGTTTTGGGCATGGCGCCAAACAATGGACTGAATGGTTCCCTCGGTTGAAAATCTATCGGGCCATTTTTTACCTGCACCATTACGTTTTTTCTAAAGCTGCCATCTAAAGGTTTGAATTCATCATAAGCTTGTTTAAAGCGATCAGCGGGCGTTTCATGACTATAAACAAATGCACGCCAGATTACAATTCCTTTATGCGGTGCAACGGCATCGGCAAGCATGTCCGCTCCATCCGCATGAGTTCTTCCATAATCCTGCGGGCCAGGCTGCCCTTCTGAATTGGCTTTTACTAAAAAACCACCGAAGTCAGGAATGTAAGAATAAATTTCATTTGCTTTTTTCTTCCACCATTTTTGCACTTGCGCATCCAATGGGTCAGCAGTTTTTAAACCACCAATTTCTATCGGTGAACTGAAACGTGCTGTCAGAAAAACTTTAATTCCGTAAGGACGAAAGACATCGGCCAGCGCTTTTACTTTTATTAAATACTCTTTTGTAAGAATTAAAGAATTGGCGTTTACATTGGTGAGTACGGTTCCATTAATTCCGATAGAGGCATTGGCCCTTGCATAATCTATGTATCGCTGATCAATATAATCCGGTAGTGTATGCCAGTTCCAGATTGATATTCCGGCATATCCTCTTTCTACATGACGATCCAGATTATCCCAATGATTCAAAACCCGTAAGTTTATTTTTGGAAAGCTGGTGATAGAAAGTTTTTGGATAGGCCAATGTGTTTGCAATAATCTGAGGAAATGAAATACGCCGTATAATACGCCTACATCATTTTTTGCGGCAATCAGGATTACATTCTTATTATTGATGGTTGAGGTTTTTATTATAAAGCCTTCATTGCCCAAATCATTTATTTCTTTTATTGAAATTGAATTTTTTATTTGTAATGAAGATTCCCGAGTGCCTGCAATAATGCTTCCGTTATTTATCGTGTTTTGATTGAGTATGTTTTTTGCCAATAATCCCTGTAACCCTTTTATTAGTTCTTGTTGTGCCACTTGTAAAGTAGCACTTGTATTATTTATCTGTATCCCGGTAATTTGCTGTTGATATTCAGCTAAGAGTTTTGCATTATCAATCTTATCA
>DATCWN010000478.1:0-4793 GCA_036566285.1 Hanamia sp. | reverse complement strand
AAAACCATCTTGCAAATTAAAACGCATCTGATGGCCAAATAAACTGCGGGTTCCTGTTCCTGTCCGGTCATTTTTATCAACGCCCGTATCTATTATTTTTTGTAAAAGTTGAAGGTATTGCTCCATGCGCGCAAGTTATATAAATGGCAAGGCATTATTACAGGAAAGCGATTATTTGTTTCTTTTTTTTAAATATTTTAGATAAGAAAAAAGGTTTAACTTAACTTTATGCTTTCAATCAGTTCTTTTTTTACTGAGTTTCATTTTAAAAAAAATTTTATGCGAAACTTTCCAAAGCACATAATGGTTCTTCTGCTTATTTTAGCAACACCATTTGCAATTCGTGCACAGTTTACCATTACAGGAACCGTTACCGGAATAGGTGGTGACCCTCTATCGGGGGCTTCTGTAAAACTTAGGAACAGTACAGAAGTTGGAGTAACTACAGCCGCTTCCGGAAAATTTTCTATTTTGCTTCCAGGCAAAAAAGGAATACTTGATGTCTCATTCGTGGGGTACAAATCGCAGTCATTTTCAGTTGATCCCGCCACCAAGGCTCTTAGTATAGCATTAGTGCAGGATGCAAGCAATCTCGATGAAGTAGTGGTAACCGGTTTGGCAACGTCCGTAAAAAGATCAAACCTTGCGAACGCAGTATCCTCTATTTCAGCTAGCGATTTGGTTGGTACCACTACTCAGGCTACACTGGATGGTGCCTTGTATGGAAAATTTACGGGTGCTAACATTTCTTCTAATTCGGGAGCACCGGGTAGTGGAATCTCCATAAAACTGCGGGGAGTTACTTCCCTCATTGGTAATTCGCAGCCACTGTTTATTGTGGATGGTGTTTATTATGATAATTCATCCATTGATAATGGGCTTAATGCAGTTTCAAAAGCTGCAGCGCAGGGAAGTTCCGTACTTCAGAATAATCCATCCAACAGGCTGGCTGATCTGAATCCCGATGATATTGAAAGGGTGGAAATTTTAAAGGGCGCTTCCACTGCTGCTATTTATGGAGCCAAAGCAGCGGGAGGCGTGGTTATCATAACCACAAAAAAAGGTAAGAGTGGAAAGACAATAGTAGAATTTTCACAATCAACAGGTATTCAAATGCAACTGCGCAAACTCGGTGGGCGCACCTGGGACGCTACAAAAGCGGAGAAGGCATTTGGCGCGTCAGGATTGGCTCTCTTCAATGCAAGTGGCGGCAAAATATTTAATTATGAAGATGAATTATACGGGCAAAAAGGATTAATGAACAATACAAGATTAAGCCTCAGCGGAGGAAATGACAGAACCACTTTTTATACCGGATTCACTTATGAAAATGACAACGGGATTATAAAACGTACCGGATATGAAAAGAAGAATTTCCGGTTTAATCTCAATCAGAAAACCTTCAAATTTTTAGATCTTTCTCTAAACTATAATTATGTGGAATCGGAATCTAACCGGGCCTTTTTTAACAATGATAATACAGGAGCTACTCTGGGCCTTTCTTTTGTAAATACACCGTGGTGGATAGATCTTCATCCTGATGCTAATGGCAACTATCCCAACAATCCGGTAGCAACGTCTAACTTTTTGCAAACAAGAGATCTGATTACTAACAGGGAAAAAGTAAACAGAACTTTGTTGGGTGGTACGGCTACTTTTAAAATATTAAACAGTGGTAAGCATAATGTAAAAGTAATGGCGAACGGTGGTATTGATTACTACACCCTTAATACAATTGGGATATTTCCCAAAGAATTGCAGTTCGAAAAAAACGGTAATGGCACTAATGGTCTTTCTGCCTATGGTAGCACGATTACCCGAAACCAAAATGGGAGCGTGATAGCAGTTTACCAGTTTTCTGCATCTGAAAAATTGAATTTCCGAACTCAGGCAGGCCTCACCGCAGAAGACATTGACCAAAATACTGTAATGGCAACAGCTACTCAATTAATAGGCACACAGACCAATGTGAATCAGGCAGGAGCTGTACAGGCATTGCAGCAAAAAATTCTCCAGAAAGACCGTGGTTTTTTTGCACAGGAAGAAATAAACTATAATGATGTTTTTATTGGTACCGCAGGATTGAGAGGTGACAGATCAAGCAGAAACGGAAACGCCAACAAATTGTATTATTTTCCAAAAGCATCCCTTGCTATAAATATTGCTAATATGCCTTTCTGGAACTGGGAACAGGTAAGCCAGTTGAAATTGAGAGGGGCTTACGGCGAATCTGGTAACTTCGCCCCGTTTGGAGCTATTTATTCGCCTCTCGTTCCTGTTATTTATAATGGCACTACCGGTTCTCTCATTGATGTTATACAGGGAAACGAGAAACTGGAGCCGGAAAGGCAAAAGGAGTTGGAGCTTGGGATTGATTTCAGCATTCTCAAAAACCGCATCTCTTTTGAAGGTACCTATTATGTAAAAAAAGCAAATGATCTTATTTTACAGGTAGTAATACCTAACTCGTCCGGATTTACCAATTCATGGCAAAATGCAGCTAACATCCGTAACCGGGGTGTTGAACTACAGGTAAATGCAATTCCTGTTGCATCCAAAGATTTGAATTGGAATATCCAGGTTCTTTACTGGAAAAACAGGGCAATAGTTACCCGATTGGATCTTCCTCCGTTTAACACCGGTGGCTTTGGATCTACATTGGGAACCTATCGCGTTCAAAAAGGTATAAGCCCTACTCAAATAGTAGGTAAGGCCGGGCCAAAAGATAAAGTAGAACCTGTATCCGGTTTGGGATTGCTTGGCAATTCAGAACCGGATTTTCAACTATCATTTACCAATAATCTTAAATGGAAAAACTTTGAATTTTCCGTCTTGTGCCATTGGAAAAAAGGTGGTAGTAATATCAATCTAACCAATCTTTTGAGTGATCTTTTTGGAACATCTTCTGATTATGACGAGAAAACACTTGATCCAACCGGCACGTTAACTAATGGCCCTTTTCGGCTTAAGGAATCCGGTAATACGGCAAGCGTATGGGTGCAGGATGCCACTTATTTTAGAGTAAGAGAGATGGCGCTGAATTATAGATTACCTGACTTTATCAAAGGAGTTTCGCAAATTAAAGTTGGATTCTCTGCTCACAATTTGATTAATATTTTTAAATATGGCAGTTACGATCCTGAGGTATCAAACTTTGGGATCCAGGCAATTAATAGTAATGTAGAGGTAACCCCATTTCCATCATCCAAGAGTATTCACTTTAATGTGGCTGTAACTTTTTAATTATTACAAATCTTTTTTTATGAAACATTCATATAAAACTTTCATTTACTTTCCTTTGGTTCTTTTGGTAGCTATTATCTTTTTGCTCTCTTCGTGCAAAGTAGAACCCATAGCAGATCCAAATAACCCAGCCCTTACAAGCATAGAACAAAACGCCTCAATAGGTGAAATACAGAATCTTGTAGATGGGATAGAATCAGGTATGAGAGATAATATGGCATTTTATTTTGATGATGCAGGCGCTATCGGCAGAGAGTTTTACAGGTTCTCCACTTCCGATCCCAGATATGTAACTGAACTTTTAGGAAAAGGAAATTCGGAATTGGATAATAATACCTTCTACATTGCACGCCCTTATTCGGCTATTTACCGTGTAATAAAGAACACCAATATTTTGATATCGGCATTGAAAAATACAAAAGCTGACCTATCGGATCCGCAACGAAAGACGGGAACTGCTTATGCAAAAACCATTCAGGCTTATGAATTGTTGCTGGCTTTTAATCTGGAATATGGTAATGGTATTAGAGTGGACGTTGCCGATCCTTCCAATCTTGGTCCTTTCTTATCCCAGGAAGAATCAATAAATGCTATTCAGGATCTATTGAATGCAGCCAATACAGATCTTAAAGGTAGTTTAGATAAATTCCCTTTCAGTTCCAGTATTTACACTAATGAAGCTGCTACATTTTCAAAATTTAACCGTGCGCTGGCTGCCCGGGTTGCTGTATATCGCAAAGACTGGACGCAGGCCAGTACAGCGCTTTCTGAATCTTTTTTTGATTTAAACGGGAGTCTCACAATGGGAGCTTATTATCTATATTCTACTGCAGGCGGAGATAAGTTAAACCCTCTTTTTACTCCTTTGAACACGAGTGGTGAAACAAGAGTGGTTGAGCCAAGTTTTATAACTGATGCTCAAGCAGGTGATATTCGGGTTGCAGCAAAAACTTCCAAGCGTAATGAAACAGCCCTACAGGATGACTTAAAAAGCGATTATGATTTTTATGTTTATAAAACCAATATAGCTTCTATTCCTATTATCAGGAATGAAGAATTAATATTATTGTATGCTGAAGTACACGCACAGCTAACTGATCCGGTCAATGCGGTAAAAGCGATTAATATTATTCGTCATTCTGCCTCACTGGCCGATTATACCGGAGCTACGGATTTGAATAGTTTAATAAATGAAATTTTGAAACAAAAGAGGTATTCATTATATGGCGAAGGGCACAGATGGATTGATATGCGTCGCTACGACAAGCTTGACGAGCTTCCTATAGCAAGGCCTGGCGATAATGTTTGGGTTCAATTTCCAAGGCCTATTAATGAGTTATAACCGAATTCTCAAATTTTACTGTAAGAGTTTTTTGCCTGGGGTATGACAACAAGCTTCGAACCTCCGTCATACTTTCTTATATTTGCGCAACTTAAAAAAAAATTCATGGCAGTATTAGTTAATAAAGATTCGAAAATTTTAGTACAGGGTTTTACCGGAACAGAAGGCACTTTTCATGCTACACAAATGATAGAATATGGAACCAATG
>DATCWN010000411.1:0-8027 GCA_036566285.1 Hanamia sp. | reverse complement strand
AAGCCAATGAACTCTAACATCATCCACAACGAATCTATCCCTTCTTCAAAGAAAAAAATTATGGTACTTGGCAGCGGCCCCAACCGCATAGGCCAGGGAATTGAATTTGATTATTGTTGCGTGCACGGATTACTTGCCATTAAAGAATGTGGTATGGAAGCCATCATGATCAACTGCAATCCTGAAACAGTTTCTACAGATTTTGACGTAGCAGATAAATTGTATTTTGAGCCCGTTTTCTGGGAACACATTTGGGAAATTATTGAATTGGAAAAACCTTATGGCGTTATTGTCCAGCTCGGCGGCCAAACTGCATTGAAACTTGCCAAAAGATTAAATGAAAAAGGCATTAAAATTATAGGTACTTCTTACAATGACATGGACATTGCCGAAGACCGTGGGCGATTCAGTGATATGCTGAAAGCATTGGAAATTCCTTATCCGAAATATGGAACCGCTCACGATGCCGATGAAGCCATTGAGATTGCCAAAGAAGTGGGTTATCCTGTACTGGTAAGGCCCAGTTATGTATTGGGTGGTCAGCGGATGCGCATCGTTTTGAATGACGAAGAATTGGAAAGTGGCGTACTTAGTTTATTAAAACATTTGCCCGGAAATAAAATTTTAATTGACCATTTTTTAGAGCGGTGCCAGGAAGCGGAAATTGACGCTATTTTTGATGGTGAAGATTTTCATGTAATGGGTGTTATGGAGCATATTGAACCTGCAGGCATTCATAGCGGCGACAGCAATGCCGTATTGCCACAATTTAATTTATCGCCGTTGATAGTGCAGACTATGGAAGAATATGCTGAAAAAATTGCCAGGGCTTTGCACATAAAAGGGCTTATCAATATCCAGTTTGCCATTAAAAACAATGAAGTGTATGTAATTGAAGCCAACCCCAGGGCATCGCGTACCACTCCTTTCATTGCAAAAGCCTATCAAATTCCTTACCTGAACTACGCCACTAAAATTATGCTGGGTGAAGCCATGTTGAAGGACTTTACTTTCGAGAAAAAACTAAAAGGATTCGCTATAAAAGAACCGGTATTTTCTTTCAATAAATTTCCCGGTGTAAATAAAGAGCTTGGCCCCGAAATGAAGAGTACCGGCGAAGCCATCCGGTTTATCAAAGATTTGCGAGATCCCTATTTCAGGCAATTGTATAGAGAGAGGAGCATGCATTTGAGTAAATAAGTTTTAAGTAAATTTGATTTATGGAAATTGCATATAATGATAAGCTGTTGCCCCTAAAAGGAGTTTTATCTGATTCTATGTCTGAGAAAGAATTTTATGATTTCTGCCAGCAAAATGATTTATGGCGGATTGAAAGAGATGAGAACAAACAAATCATTATCATGCCACCAACCAATGCGAATACCGGAATTAAGAATACTGATTTATTACTAGAATTAGGTAACTGGAACAGAAGAAAGAATTCAGGTGTTTGCTTTGATTCTTCCACAGGATTCACGTTGCCAGATGGTTCTGTTCGCTCACCTGATGCAAGCTGGTTAGCGATTGAAAAATGGAATCAATTACCCGATAATGAAAAAAACCAGTTTGCTCATATCTGTCCCGATTTTGTAATTGAATTAAAAAGTAAATCCGATAATTTAAAATTGCTCACTGCCAAAATGTATAAGTGGATCGAAAACGGATGCTCACTTGCATGGCTTATCAATCCGGAAAATAAAACCGTATTTATTTTTAGAGGAAACGGAACAATTGATAAAATTGAGGGATTTCAAAATACACTTTCCGGCGAAGAGGTGTTACCTGGTTTTCAACTTGACCTTTCTGTATTAAATGATTGAATACACCTGGCATTAAACAACTACAGCAGTTTACTCTTTTTTATAAAAAACCTGCTCATTATAAGCAGGCTTTATTTAAACTAAACACGAGAGAGAAGAAATTTACCAGTTACTTAACCGGATTCCAATAGTATAAGGAGTGAAATTTAAATCATTTGAAAAAATAGATTTGGGACTGTACGATCCATACAAATGTGCGGGGCCAAGGCCGAGTTCTCCTATGTAAGAAAATTTCCACTTTTCCAAATCGTAATCACCGCGGTTTTTCTTCTTTCCCCGTTCATCAGAAATTTGTTTATTTCGGCTGCTGTACAAATAACCCATGCTAATACCAGCACTCAGGCTGATTCCTTTATCGGAATAATTCGGATTCGTCCTGAAATTCAACATCAATGGAATGGTTACATAATCCGCTGCCAGCTTATTCTTTGAAAAGCCAATAGAATCCTGGAATATAAAAGGATGCGGAATATTTTGTAAGGAATTATAAGGATTCGGGCCGCCCTCATTCAGGCTGACATTACTTTTAAAGCGATAGTTATTTAGTTCAATTCCCAAGCCATATTTCAGGTTTACATAGTGCTTCACCAGGTTGAGCCTTTGCATAAAAAACCAAATGTTTACATTCACCGATTTGCCGGTTTTTAATTTTAAATCCTTCGCTGCCAAATCCGGTGTACCGTCTTTAGTAATCAGATAACCGTCCGCAGTAGCTACGTCATAATTGGTTTTATCTGTCCAATTAGCAAAACCCAAATCCACAATAAACGACGATGTGCTGATGTTGGAATTTTTTATTTGCTTACGCCTGTTACCAACGGTGACGGTTACACGCTTTTTTTCATTGGCATCTTCTTTTTTTAGAATAATCATTCCGCCAATGCGAATGGTGTCATTATTCCTTTCCACCTTTACGGAATCTGTTTGAGCAAAGGAGGTAACACTTGTAAAAACTACGCTTAGAATTAAAATTGTCTTTTTCATTTTTTTATTTATAGGTGTACATTATGATACCGTTCTTTCGAAGAGTTTTTATTGTTTTTCCATCTTATACTTATTGGTAAATTACTTTACTGCTACTTGCTTTTCATCTCCTGAAAGCAGACGTGTTATTGGATTGCTTCGTTCCACTATGCGTTTTACTTTTTTTAAGAATCCGCCCACTCTTGATTTCTTAAATTCATCGGAAGGCACATTATAAAAGAAATAGTTATCATTATTTGTATTTACATCAGCCACCTCCGCATTATTTGAGAAAGAAGCATTTTGCGCAAATTGATTAGGCTGCACCACGGTCTCAATTTTATCTACATGTTGAGCTACTTCATTTTTAACCGAAGCAGAATTTGATCTTTCTAAATCAGGCACCTTACTTATCAAATCATTTGCAGCAATTATTTCAGGAATGTTATCCTCTTTAATTTCTATTACTTTTTCTTTGGTCAAATTTTTATTTCCCAAATCCGATTTTGAGATGGTATTGCTGTTTCCTTCTTTCTCCTGAATTATTTTGCTTCCTTTTTCTTCTTTATTGTTATCACTTTTTTCTATTTCTATAATTTTTTTTCTGGCTGAAGAAAGGACTGTGTTCTCTTTATCTGTGGCTGTTTGCGGAACTATAATTTGTTTACCCATCTTCGGTAACTTAGTATTATTCTCATGAACAGATAAGGCTCGCTCACCTTTCTGCAGATTAAAATACGAAGTAGAAAACCATAATCCAAAACCAATGAGAACCGCTGCTGCAACGGACTTCCAAAAAATTATCGGAATTACTCTCCCCACTTTTTCTTTTCTGTATAACCATTTTTTACCAGGGAAAACAACCAATGTTTCAGGAGTTAATTTCGCTTGCCCAATAAGTTGAAACTCAAGTTTTAATTCTGGGTGAAGGTTTACAAATTTTTCCGTTTCACTTTTTTGTTCATCCGTTAGTTCATTATCATGGTACAAAATAAAAGCTTCTTCGTAATTGTTTTCATTAATGAAAGTTGACGTTTCATTTTTTATTAAAAAAGATTTATCCGCCAGGCTCACACTCTCATCAGGGAAATTGATGGTAAGCTTTACCATATTAAATTCTTCTTCAAAACCTGGAAATTGCTTTACAAAATTTTCCACTTCATGTTTTTCCTTATCCGATAATTCATTATCGGCATAGAGCAAAAAATATTCTTCATAATTATTTAAGTTGATGTTCATTTCTATATCACATTTTCGGGTTTCACTAAATAGCTTTTTAATTGTATTCTCGCACGGTGCAAATAAACTTTTACCTGGCTCACACTCAGCGAAGTGATTATCGCAATTTCATCATAAGCATATCCTTCATAATCTTTCAGCAAAACAAGGCTGCGCTGCGTTTCGCTCAATTTATATAACGCTTCATTCAATATTTTTTTTACATTATGTTGCGGCTCTCTTGTGGTCCTTGTTGACGAAGAAAAATCATCCTGAAGTTTTACTCTTTTATTTTTTCTTATCAAATCAATCATCTGGTGATAGGCGACTGTAAATAAATAAGATTTGCAACGCTCATTTTCGACTTTTCCCCGATTCACCCATAGCTTTTCAAATGATGCCTGCACCACATCTTTGGCATCTTCCTCGTGTCTTAAATTTTTCAGAATAAACCGATACACATTATCAGCATACAGATTCACGCATTCGTTAAATTCTATCTCAGTCATACAATTAAGGGTAATTTTTTAATTACATCCGCCTGGTTTTTATACAATACGCACAAGGAGTTCAAAAAGTTACAATCCGGGTAAAACACTTTGTTACAAAGAAAAATTTATTGTTTTCATGTAGGTTTGCCTGTAAAATTAAACAGTATGAATGAAAATCTTGTAAAACGATTAGGTAAAGAATTAGAAGACATAAAAGCCGCGGGACTTTATAAAAATGAGAGAATTATTACCAGTGACCAGGGGGCAGAAATTGAAGTGGGCGGGAAAAAAGTTTTAAATTTTTGTGCCAATAATTACCTTGGATTGTCCTCTCATCCCAAAGTAATAGAAGCAGCAAAAAAAGCAATAGACGAGCGCGGCTATGGTTTAAGTAGCGTGCGTTTCATTTGCGGCACGCAGGATATTCATAAAGAATTGGAAAAAAAGATTGCCGACTTTTTAGGAACCGAAGACACTATTCTTTATGCAGCATGTTTTGATGCGAACGGCGGTGTATTTGAACCACTATTCAGTGAAGAAGATGCCATAATTTCCGATGCTTTGAACCATGCGAGTATTATAGACGGCGTTCGTTTATGTAAAGCACAACGCTTCCGGTATGAGCATAATAACATGGAAGATTTGGAAAATAAATTAAAAGAATCTCAACATTTGCGCAGCAGAATTATTGTTACTGATGGCTCTTTCAGCATGGATGGAACCATCGCGCAGTTGGATAAAATTTGTGACCTGGCCGATAAATACGATGCCATTATAATGGTTGATGAATGCCATTCTACAGGGTTCATAGGGAAAACCGGAAGGGGCACACACGAGTATCGCGGCGTGATGGGAAGAATAGATATTATCACCGGCACATTAGGAAAAGCGCTCGGTGGGGCCAGCGGCGGATTTACTTCCGGCAAAAAAGAAATCATTGAAATGCTTCGCCAACGAAGCCGACCTTATTTGTTCAGTAATACCGTAGCGCCAAGCATTGTAGGCGCATCCATCGCGGTTTTCGATATGCTGAGCGAAACAACGGACCTGCGTGATAAATTGGAAAACAACACTAAATATTTCAGAGAAAAAATGACTGCTGCCGGTTTTGATATTAAGGCAGGCGACCATCCCATAGTTCCTATCATGCTCTACGAAGCAGTGCTGGCGCAACAATTCGCCGCAAGATTATTAGAAGAAGGCATTTATGCAATTGGTTTCTTTTTTCCTGTGGTAGCAAAAGGGCAGGCAAGAATTCGTGTACAAATAAGTGCGGCGCATGAGCAGAAACATTTGGATAAAGCGATTGAGGCATTTACAAAAGTGGGGAAAGAGTTGGGAGTGTTGAAGTAAAAAAATGTGTTTTTATTTTCGGTAACTTTATAGAAAATGAGAAATGGAAAGAACGCTATTAAACAGAATTACCAATAACCCCGAAATATTAACAGGGAAACCTATTATTAGAGGGATGCGAATGTCTGTAGAGCATGTCTTGAAAATGCTTGCAAGAGGCATTTCACATAATGAAATTATTGAAGAATATCCCTTTCTGGAAGAGGATGATATAAAAGCATGCCTCCTATATGCTGCAACAATAATTGCACATGAAGAGGAAAAGTATGAACAATAAACCTATCCATAAAATAATTATTGATATTGGCGTTGGGAAAATTATTGAAGAATGGATATCTCTACAAAACTTCGAAGTAATATCAATCAGAAAGATAAATCATGAGATGCCCGATTTGGACATTTTAAATTTAGCAAACAAAGAAAAGGCGTTGATAATTACCATGGATAAAGACTTTGGCGAGTTAGTCTATAAACACTTTTCATTCCATCATGGTGTTTTATTGTTACGGTTAGAAGATGCAGTAGCAGAAGAAAAGTTATCCGTAATTCAAAACATTTTTTCTACTCATTATTCGCAAATAAGAAATAATTTTTGTGTTTACCAAAATGGTAAACTCAGAATAAGAAAATAATTGAAATGACTGAAAACGAAGCCACCTTCAAAGCAAAAAGCACCATCAAAAGTGCTGATATAGAACACCGGCAAAAAATCAATTTTAATATAGGGCGTTACAATGCAGCGGTACCAACAGGTAAGCAGCAATTTGCTGACCTCAATCTTGCAAAAGAAAGAGCGAAAAATATTAAATGGCGTGCATTAGAAACACTGGATCAGCATTTGGAAGAATTTGAAATGCACTTTACCGCCCGTGGCGGCAAAGTAATCTGGGCGCAAAACTCACAGGAAGCCTTAGATGAAATTCTCAATATTTGCAAAGAAAAAAATTGCAAAACAGTTGTGAAGGGCAAGAGCATGGTAACGGAAGAAATTCACCTGAACCAATTCCTGGAAGAAAATAATATTGAAAGCATAGAAACTGACCTGGGTGAATACATTCAGCAGTTGGATGGCGAGCCACCCTACCATATCGTAACGCCGGCCATGCATAAAAACAAAGAAGATGTTGCCAAACTTTTTGCAGAAAGATTGGGTACGCCTTCCAAATTATCACCTAAAGAATTAACGTTGGTGGCGCGTGAAAAATTAAGAGAAAAATATGTACAAGCTGAAGTAGGAATTACCGGCGCCAATTTTATGATTAGTGATATTGGCGCAATCGCCATTACAGAAAATGAAGGAAACGGAAGGCTCACTACTGCATGGCCAAAGACGCATATTGTGATTGTCGGAATTGAAAAAATGATTCCTTCCATGACCGACCTGGCCTTGATGTGGCCATTGCTTTCCACTTACGGAACCGGACAAAAAGTTACCGTTTACAGCAACATTATCACAGGCCCGCGCCAACCTGGCGAAACCGATGGCCCTGATGAGATGTATGTTATTTTATTGGACAATAACCGCAGTAATATTCTTGGTAATCCGGTACAGCGCGAAAGTCTTTATTGTATTCGGTGCGGCGCTTGTTTAAATGTTTGCCCGGTTTATAAAAGCATCGGAGGACATGCTTATGGCACCACTTACACAGGACCGATAGGAAGTGTCATCACGCCAAACTTATCGGGGCTTGAAGAACACAAACATTTAAGCTTCGCTTCATCTCTATGTGGCGCTTGTACCGAAGTTTGTCCTGTAAAAATAAATATTCACGAATTATTACTTGTGAATCGCAATGAAAGTGTGGAACAGGGAATGACTACTTTTTCTGAAAAAATGGCCTGGAAAGTTTGGAAACTTACTTCCTTAAAAAGGGGCCTGATGAATAAAGGAAACGGTGGTCTAAAAACTAAAGTAATAAATACCTTGTTCAAAGATTGGAGTAAACATCACGCGCCGCTTGAGTTTTGCAAGAAAACATTTAATGAAATGTGGAAGGAAAGGGAAGGTTTAAAATAATAATGAATTACCTCCCTTTTTAGTGGTAATATTCCCCGGAAGGGACTTTGAACAACCTCGCTTGTTGAAATTTATTAAATGCTGTATAATCTTCTGAATGCGTCCCTATCCAGTTTTGATATGCCGCTAAGTTTTGAGCAGCGCCAAATATCCATTGATTATATG
>DATCWN010000400.1:0-4388 GCA_036566285.1 Hanamia sp. | reverse complement strand
AAAACCATCTTGCAAATTAAAACGCATCTGATGGCCAAATAAACTGCGGGTTCCTGTTCCTGTCCGGTCATTTTTATCAACGCCCGTATCTATTATTTTTTGTAAAAGTTGAAGGTATTGCTCCATGCGCGCAAGTTATATTAAAATGCGATTATAAAATTGAGGCAAAAGGTTCCCAATTTTATTAACAAAAAAAAGCCTTACAAAATGAAGATTTAACATACCTTTAAGTACCCAATTTATTCGTGCTAAACAATTTTATAACCCCCTTAAAATTTGCAGTATGAAAATCTTTCCAAAGTATTTATTGGCACTTCTGATTATGATGGCGACGCCATTCACATTATGCGCGCAATTTAACCTTACGGGTACTGTTACTGATGCGAGTAATAATCCTCTTTCAGGCGCTTCCGTAAAACTGAAAAACAGCAATGACGTAGGAGTAACAACCAATGCCACCGGGAAATTCTCTTTAAATATACCGGTTAAGAATGGCGTAGTTGAAATTTCGTATGTCGGGTATGCTGCAAAATCCTTTTCTGTAGATGCGAACACTAAAAGCTTAGATGTAAAGTTGGTGGAAGATATCGGAAATTTAAGTGAAGTAGTGGTAACAGGTTTAGCAACCACAGTGAAAAGATCAAACCTTGCGAATGCCGTCTCATCCGTTACGGCACAGGAATTAGTAGGCACTACCACCCAGGCCACTCTGGATGGTGCGTTATATGGAAAGTTTACAGGCGCCAATATTTCTTCTAATTCCGGAGCGCCGGGTAGTGGAATTTCCATAAAACTCAGGGGCGTTACTTCTATCGTGGGTAATTCACAACCCCTGTTTATTGTGGATGGGGTTTACTACGATAATTCATCCATTAATAACAGCGGCTTAAACGCAGTTTCTGAAGCTGCCGGACAAGGGAGTACCGAATTGCAGGATAATCCATCTAACAGAGTTGCGGATTTGGATCCTGAAGATATTGAAAGAGTAGAAATATTAAAGGGAGCCTCCACCGCCGCTATATATGGTTCCAAAGCCGCGGGAGGTGTTGTTATCATCACCACCAAAAGAGGCAAGAGCGGTAAAACAAAGGTAGAACTATCGCAATCTGTAGGAGTACAGATGCAATTACGCAAATTAGGTGGGCGTACATGGGATGCCGAGAAAGTAGCTGCTCTTAACAACCCAGTGGCGTTGGCAATATTTAATGCCAGCGGTGGCAGGACATTTAATTATGAAGATGAACTATACGGCGAAAAAGGAATCATGAATAATTCACGGATTAGCATAAGTGGGGGAAATGATAAAACGACCTACTTTGCCGGGTTTACCTATAAAAATGATAATGGCATTATAAAGCATACAGGATATGAAAAAAAAGATTTCCGTGTGAATCTTGATCAGAAAGTTTTTGATTTTTTGGACCTTTCCATGAACTATAATTATGTTGAGTCACAATCTGACCGGGCCTTTTTTAATAATGATAACTCAGGAGCTACTATGGGGGTAAGTTTTGTTACGACACCCTGGTGGGTGGATCTCCATCCCGATGCAAATGGAAATTATCCGAACCACCCTTTAGGTCCTTCTAATTTTTTGCAGACAAGAGATCTTATCACCAACCGGGAAAAAGTGAATAGGACATTATTAGGCGGCACGGCTACTTTTCAAATTTTAAATAGTGGCAAGCATAATGTAAAGGTCTTGGTACGGGGTGGTATTGATTATTATACCCTAAATATCATTGCCCGGTTCCCACGGGAACTACAGTTTGAAAAGGATGGAAACGGCACCAATGGGCTATCAGCTTTTGGAACCTCAATTGCCCGAAATTCAAACGGAAGCGCTATTGCAGTATATGAGTTTTCTTCCTCAGAAAAAATGAATTTTCGTACGCAGGCGGGTATTACGGCTGAAAACATTGATCTGAATAGTGTAATTTCCACAGCGACCCAATTAATAGGTACGCAAACCAACGTGAACCAGGCCGGGGCTGTGCAGGCAGGGCAGGATCGTCTCATTCAAAAGGACCGTGGTTTTTTTGTACAGGAAGAAGTAAATTACAATGATATTTTTATTGCTACAGGCGGATTAAGGGGCGACAGGTCAAGCAGAAACGGGGATGCTGATAAATTGTATTATTTCCCAAAAGCATCCCTGGCAGTTAATATCGGCAATATGCCTTTCTGGAACTGGAAACAGGTGAGCCAGCTGAAATTAAGAGCGGCTTATGGTGAATCCGGTAATTTCGCTCCGTTTGGCGCTATTTATACTCCTTTGGTACCGGCTATCTTTAACGGTACTACCGGTTCCCTCATTGGAGTTACGCGGGGTAATAGTAGACTGGAACCTGAAAGGCAAAAGGAGCTTGAGCTTGGAATTGATTTCGGAATTTTAAATAACCGCATTACATTCGAAGGAACTTATTATATAAAGAAGACCGACAACCTGATTTTGAAAATAGAAATACCCAGGTCATCCGGCTTTACCGATTCATGGCGAAATGCGGCCGCCATCCGCAACCGGGGTATTGAATTGCAAATGAATGCCATACCGGTTGCTGGAAAAGATTGGAACTGGAAGCTCCAGGCTCTTTTCTGGAAAAACAAAGCGGAAGTAACCCGGCTGGATGTTCCTCCTTATGTTACAGGAGGTTTTGGCGCTACCTTGGGAACCTACCGTATCCAAAAAGGGTTAAGCCCCACTCAGATAGTGGGTAGAGGCGGGCCAAAGGATAAAATAGACCCAAGTTCCGGGTTGGGGCTCCTCGGCAATTCCGAACCGGATTTCCAGTTATCTTTTACCAATACAGTAAGCTGGAAAAACTTTGAACTATCTGTTTTATGCCATTGGAAAAAAGGGGGCGAGAATATAAACCTCACCAATTTTTTGAGCGATCTTTTTGGAACATCTGCTGACTATGACAGCAAATCCCTGGATCCGACCGGCCAGTTAACCAATGGGCCTTTTCGCCTAAAAGAAAGAGCCACAACGGCAAGTGTATGGGTGCAGGATGCTACCTATTTCCGGGTAAGGGAAATGGCGTTGAGTTATAAATTACCCGACTTCATCAAAGGAGTATCCCAGATTAAAGTGGGAGTTTCCGCACACAACCTGATCAATTTCTTTGATTACAATAGTTACGATCCGGAGGTTTCCAATTTTGGGATCAGCCCTATTAACAGTACAGTGGAAGTAACTCCTTTCCCATCTGCGAAGAGTATCCACTTTAATGTGTACGCTACTTTTTAAACATTAAAAATAAAAATTTATGAAAGCGTCATATAAAATTTCAAATTATTTTCCCTCATTGTTATTAATAACAGCAGTCATGTACCTGTTCGCATCCTGTAAGGTGGACCCGATTGCTGATCCTAATAATCCCGGAGCGGGAAGTATAGAACAAAACGCTACGCTGGGGGAAATACAAAACGTGGTAGATGGAACGGAATCGGGCATGAGAAATGATATGGATTTTTATTTTGATGACGTGGGGGTTATTGGCAGAGAATTCTACCGTTTCGCAACTTCCGATCCAAGATATACTTCTGAGCTTTTGGGAAGTGGAAATTCAACTCTGGATAACACTACATTTTATATTACCAGGCCATTTGAATCCATGTACCGGGTGGTAAAGAATACCAATATCCTGATTGCTGCTTTGCAAAATACCAAAGCCGCCATATCGGATGAAGAGCGTAAAGTGGGAATAGCTTATGCAAAAACAATACAGGCTTACGAATTCTTATTGGCCTTCAACCTGGAATATGGTAATGGTATCAGGGTTGATGTTGCTAATCCGGACAGTCTTGGCCCTTTTTTATCAAAAGAAGAATCACTCAATGCCATCCAGGATCTGTTGAATACAGCCAACACGGATCTAAAAAGCAATACCACCGCCTTTCCTTTTAATTCCAGTATTTTTGGAAATGTGGCCAGTGAATTTTCCAAATTCAACCGGGCGTTGGCGGCCAGGGTGGCTGCATATCGCAAAGACTGGACTCAGGCGAACACCGCCCTTTCAGAATCTTTCTTAAATCTGACAGGCAGTTTAACTACAGGAGCCTATTACCTGTTTTCTACAGCAGGGGGCGATTTGTTGAACTTCCAATTTTATCCATTAAATTCATCTGGCGAAACAAGAGTAGTTCAACCGAACTTTATATCTGAAGCCGAAGCAGGCGATACGCGGGTCCCGGCAAAAACATCTAAGCGCACAAGTGCCGAATCCCAGGATGGATTAAGTAGCTTGTATGATTTCTATGTTTATAAAACAAATGATGCACGCATTCCCATTATTAGAAATGAAGAACTGATTTTATTATATGCGGAGGTTCAGGCACAATTGGCTGATCCGGTCAATGCGGTAAAGGCAATCAATATTATACGT
>DATCWN010000334.1:0-2088 GCA_036566285.1 Hanamia sp. | reverse complement strand
CATTTTCTTTTACCATGTGACAACATTTTCAGATTCATAATCAAAATCCTGTGGCATTTCAACATAACCATTGGAAAGTGAGCCAGAGTTTCTAATCCCGTTTTCGTAATGTTTTTTATAATGATTTTTGAAATGAACTTTCATGGCACTCACTTTTTTAAAATCTCCATTCAGGTTTAAGTCCGTAACAAAATTCCGCATCAAGCCAACCACCTCTGCGTATTTTAATTTTTTAGTTTTTACAAACTGCTGAATAAAATATTCATCAGCAAGAAAGTCGGAAACCTCCTTTCGCCAGGTCTTGAAGTTTGGTGGATTTAATAAAAATTTTATATCAAAATCATTTTCTCCGCCAACGGCGGTATTACCTTTTTTAGTAAATTCTTTTTCATTCTTTTCATTCTTATATTCTTTATTATTCTTGTTAGTGGTTATTTGTTGGTTATCTGGCTGGTTATCTGTTGGTTGTTTTGTGGTTATTTTCTGGTCATTCTGTTGGTTATCTGGCTGGTTACTTTTTATTTTGTTTTCTTGATAAACGTCATATTTACAGATAGTTATGATACTATTTCTGTTGGTTGTTTTGATGGTTATTTCGTTGGTTATTTTTAACTTCTTTAGACAGGTACGTACCTGCATCTCAGACAGACCTGTTGTTGACGCGAGTTTTGACCTACCTGTAAGTAGTTGCCCTCTTTTTATTAAGATACCTTTCCATTTTGCGTCTTTATGGTTAGCTTTAAGCAGTAGGTAAATAAAAAGGTGAACCATTTTTGAATCATCAAACCACTCCCATTTCAGTATTTTTCGGTCTAATTTTATGAATGTACCCTCCATTAAAATAATAGGTTATAGATTTTAAAAAAAATAGGTGCGACTTATTTTGTAAAGTCAACACCTAATGCTGTAGATACCTTTTTCAGATCCCCCTGACTAAGATCAGAAACCCCATTGATCCATCTGGACATATTAGGTATGGAGATCCCTGTTTTTTCACAAAGCCATGCCTGGGTTCTCCCGTCCATAGCTTTTAGAATAAGCAACTTCCTTTTCTTCTTTGCTTCTTCTATTTGTTTTTCAATTTTTGAGAGTTCTTCCATGTGTTACGATTTTAAGTAAAGGTAAAAGAAAAATAAATTACTTCGCGAATTAAATTACATTTATTTTTTTGGATATTTTAATACCTTCCATTACCTTCGTAAAATAAATTACGTAAATAAATAATGATACGATCAGCCATCAAACAAAAAAAATGTAAATGCGGATGTGGTCGAATACCAACGATTTCTTGTAACGGATTTTATTATGCCTGTATGCCGGATGAATTAAAAGAAAAAGTGGGTTCAAAAAGAAGGCTACAAATTAAGAAAAATAATGCAGCAAAATATGCGGCCACTAAATTAAGGATGGGTAGGTACTCCGCAGACGTGGATCTTAAAAATTGGTTTAAGTTTCACATGATTAATTCTAAAATGGTATGCGAAAATTGTGGCGAAGATTTAAGCCATTATAATGAAAATGATTGGAAAGGATGTCAACATCATGTTTTAGAAAAATCTATTTTTCATTCTGTATCTACTGTTTTAAACAATCATGTGGTTTTAGGCAAATGGTGCTGTCATTCACAATTCCATACTTCAATGCTTAACGCAAGTAAAATGAATATTTTTGATAAATGCACTAAAATAGTAAATGAATTATATCCTTTATTAACAAATGAAGAGAAAGGTAAAATATCTGAATATTATAATATTAAATTTAAATAATGGTAGGACAAAAAATAAGCCCAATACTTTCGGAAATAGAAAGTACTCTTTGGGAGTTTGAATCACGTAGTGGATTCAAACCTGAATATACTATTGAGGGTTTTAGAGCGGCTACAAAAATATTTATGTCAGCTATGATGGATAAAATTTGGGAACTGCAATCAAAGGAAGAAATTGATATGAATACAAGAGGAGAAATGGCTAAAAAGTGTGGAGAGGATATAAGACGAATAGTTAAGGTTTATACTGATATTGATACGTATGATTTGTATAAATAATTTTTTATGATAAAAATAAATTTCAATACCTATATCTCTTTTTC
>DATCWN010000030.1:0-7974 GCA_036566285.1 Hanamia sp. | reverse complement strand
AATTTATTAAATACAAAGGTTATCGCTTTTCATACACACGCTTCAATCAACTGCACCAGGAATGTAGGGAGTTTGTGAAGCATGAATTGTCCCGGGAAAAAGTAAATCAATCTGTGATGGTTACTCATCATGTTCCTACTTATCTCCACTATCCCGAAAAGTATAAAGGGAATATTTTAAACGAAGGCTTCGCTGTAGAATTAGACGATCTTATTAAAACCAACGGCCCGGATTGTTGGATATTTGGCCATCATCATTTTAATACTCCTGACTTTGAAATTGGCCACACACAAATGAAGACGAATCAATTGGGCTATGTAGAACACAATGAACATCTGTTGTTTGATCCAGGTAAAATATTTGAATTTGGCAACAGGTCTGACCTTCGGTGCCGACCTTGATTCAGGACTTTTTCAAATAATTAATGATCGCGATCCTCACATCCGACAAGGGATTGCCCACAGCAGTTTCGGCATCATATACTTTCACTATGTCGGGATTATCAGGAGTAAGGAAACCAAGATTGGCTTCGCCGCCGGTTAATAAAAATTCAGTAAGCGCTACCCGATATATTTTTTGCGGATCAATAGAATTGCTGTTTAAGATCCAGGCGTTTGAATTCTTATCAAATTGCAATGAATCATTGTAAAGCAGGAAGCCGCCTGTGCCCACATTATTTTTCCCCTGGTTTAGAATCTGTATCAGCAGCGTTCCTTTCATGTCCACTTCACGGATACCACCACCAAAAGGAAGACTGCGAATAATGTCGTATTGTGTAACGGGCATTTGTAAAATATCATCAAGCCTGATAGAGCCTGCATTCATTAAAACTACATCGGCCTTTGGTGCTGCCTCTTCAAGAGACTTTACCACCATCCTTGTAAAATCAGTAGGATGGCTGCGGATCTCTGTCTCCCGTGCATCCAATGGATCACCGGTTTTTAAAACAACCTCACCGGCATTAAAACCAAGAGAGGCATAACTGTTGGCAGCGATAGTTTGCCATTTTTGAACCACCGCATTGGTGGCGCTGTCTAATGCAATGGTTTCATTTACCATTTCCAATTTGGGCGCTACTTTTATTTTATGCCTTTTTTTGTTGATGGTAAGATCAATGCTGTATGCAGATTTTGCGTTGGCCAATGCCTTGGTGATATAAATATTTCCAATCTTTTCAAAATGGCCATCATGCTCATGGCCGCCAATGATCATGGCAAGTCCGGGAATTTCCTGCGCTAAAATTTCATCATCTTTCATGGCCTGGTGCGTAATGGCAACCACGGCATCCACAGAATCTTTTAACTGGTTGTATAATCTTTTAGCGGTGGCTAAGGGATCGGTATAAGTAACATAACCGGCTTTATTAAACGGAAGCGTGATGGCAATAAAACCAATCTTTGCCGTGGTGCCGTCTGCGTCGGTTATCCTTTTAATAAAGGTTTCAGGAAAGCTGCTATTTACTCCATTTTGAGTTTTTACAAAGGGAAGGACACTGTCATTTATTTTATGAAAAGTGTTGGAGCTTATCCATTGAAAATCGGATTCATTGATGCGCTCCTGCAATTCTGATTCTTTAATGTCCAATTCATGATTGCCAAAAATAGCATAGTCCATCCCCGCGCTGTTCATGGCTTCCACCATTTGTTTGCCACGAATGGCTGTGCCTTCATATTTCAAACTATTATAAACGGAAGGGCTTAAAAAATCTCCGGCAATGATTAAAAAAGTATTGGGATTCTTTTGAAGCGATTGTTTTTTTAAAGTAGCTATTCTTGCCATGCCGCCTTCTTTGCCTCCGGACAAGGGCGCTATTTCATACACATCATTTATCTGCAAAAAATTTACCGTTATCCGGCCATCATCTTTGGTAGCGCCCCGGCGCGTGATGTTGCACGATGCGGTGCTTAACAGGATGATGATACTCCAACTGAAAACCTTTTTCATGCTAAAGAAATTAAAGTGTAAAATAAGGAAATTGGTAAAACTTCTATCAATCCCGGAAGTGTTTCAAAGACTTTTTTCAGATAAAATTTTAATCATCAAAGTTTTGAGTCTGGTCGGGAATCACAACCTCTATTTCTCCATCGAGGCGAAACTATGATACGCTGTATAGAATCATTTCCGAATTCTGAAAAGCTTTTGTAATTGGAATACAGCAGATTGATGAGGAGTTCATCCCGACAATAGTAGCTGCGAACTTAAAGACAATTGCGAATTAATATCTTGTTGTGCTGAAAGATTTGAAACCTTAGAAAAAAGTTTAGTGGATAACACATTCGCCTTATTACCTCATCATCCAGGTTTTTTTAAGAGTAAATATTTCTTTAGTTTAAAAAGTAACTTCGCACATTGATGATGGTAACCCTGTTATTATCCAATTACTGTGTACACTTCTGTATTGATTGGGTTTGCGTTTAAAATTTTCTAATGATCCAACTAAAAAATGTAGTAAAACGTTTTGGCAAAACCGTCGCTGTTGACGGTATTTCATTTGAAGTGCATGAAGGAGAAAACGTAGTACTCCTTGGTACCAGCGGTTGTGGTAAAACTACAACCCTTAGGATGATCAACCGGCTGACAGAAGTATCCTTCGGGGAAATTTATGTTGCGGGGGAAAATAATAAAGACATTTCGCCTGAGAAGCTCAGAAGAAATATAGGATATGTTTTGCAGCATAACGGTCTTTTTCCTCACTACACCATTGCTGAAAACATCGCTATTGTTCCCGAGCTTTTGAAATGGAACAAAACAAAAATTAAAAAAAGAACCGCAGAATTATTAGAACAACTTAATCTCCCGTCAGAATATTTATCTCTTTATCCTTACCAATTAAGTGGCGGCCAGCAACAGAGAGTAGGACTGGCGAGAGCGCTGGCAGCAAATCCTCCTGTATTATTAATGGACGAGCCATTTGGGGCGCTTGATGCCATCACGAGAAATAATATCACCAAAGAATTTTCGAAACTGGACGTACTGAAAAATAAGACGATCATTTTGGTAACGCACGACATAAATGAAGCATTTGAAATGGGGGATAAAATTTTGCTGATGGATAAAGGGAAGATTGTGCAGGCAGGCAAACCCACAGAACTTTTGTTTAATCCTGAGAATAAATTTGTTACTGATTTTTTTGAGGCGCAAAGAATGCAGCTTGAATTAAATGCGGTTTTTCTGAAAGACATCTGGCCTCATCTTCAAAACGGCCTCCCTGCGCACATAGAAAAGATTCTGCCAAATACCGAAAATATGGAAGGAAAGGGCATAACAGAAATAGATGAACGCAAAAGTTTGTGGGAAGCAATAGATATATTAAACCAACAGAAGAATCAATTACTATCTATTAAAAAATCTTCCTCAGCCGAAGTAAAGTATGCCGGTTATGATTCTTTGTTCACTGCACTTTATGCATTAAAGCAACAAAGCCATGAATGAATCCGGGCAATCTCTTATACAATTTATGCAACAGCAATCCGGGAAAATACTGGATCAGTTGCTTCAGCATATCGGGCTTACTTTTATTTCATTGTTAATAGCGGTAATTATTGGTGTGCCATTGGCAATTCTTATTGCACGAAAGAAACAATTTGCATCGCCTGTTTTGGGTTTCACAGGTATTTTGCAAACAATACCCAGTATTGCATTGCTGGGCTTTATGATACCGTTATTGGGCATTGGCGCCATACCGGCAATAGTTGCCTTATTCCTTTATGCTTTGCTGCCCATAGTCCGCAATACCTATACCGGCATCACCGGAGTTGACGCAGCCGTAATTGAATCCGCAAGAGGAATGGGAATGAGCTATGGCCAAATTCTTAAAAAAGTGGAACTGCCCCTATCCATGCCCGTTATACTGGCAGGCATTCGTACAGCAACCGTAATAAACGTGGGCGTGGCCACACTTGCCTCTTACATTGGCGCCGGCGGATTGGGCGAATTTATTTTTGGCGGTATAGCGCTTAACAATACTAACATGATATTAGCCGGCGCTATTCCTGCGGCATTACTTGCCATTCTATTTGATTTTATTTTATCAAAGGTTCAAAAGATGAACCTGAGAAAATTACGAATCGGGTTTTGGATTTTACCTGCTGGTATGTTACTGCTGTCTTCTTTTTATTTGCTGCCGGATTTTTACAGAAGTAAAATCCTTGCTGGTTTTACCCCTGAATTCATGGGGCGCCAGGATGGTTACTTCGGATTGAAAAATGTTTATAAACTCAACCTGCGCACAGTGGTTATCAGTGACGCGGTAATGTACAAAGCCGCTTATGAAAAGAAACTGGATGTAATAAGCGGTTATAGTACAGACGGGCGTTTGAAGGCGTATGATCTCATTGTGCTCAGGGATGATAAAGAAATATTTCCCCCTTATTATGCAGCGCCTGTGATACGCGAAGAGGTTTTGAAAAATTTCCCGGAATTAGAAAACGTTCTTAACCAGTTGGCAGGCCGTATCAATGATTCTGTAATGACAGATCTGAATTACCGGGTTGACTTTCTAAAGCAATCGCCTGAGAAGGTGGCAAAAGATTTTTTAGTTAAACAAAGTTTGTATAAAGCTCCTTTAAATGGTAAGGAAGGAATGATCCGGATAGGATCGAAAATTTTTGGAGAACAATATATCCTGGCAGCCATGTATTCGATGCTGATAAAGGGCAATACTCATTTGCAGGTGGAAACCCGGACAGGCCTGGGTGGCACGCAAATATGCTTTGATGCATTAACCAATAATCAAATTGACATGTACCCTGAGTATTCAGGCACAGGGCTTTTGGTAATTTTACAAACACCCGGTTCGGTTGTTGCAGGTCTTCATAGTGATAAAGAAAAAGTTTACAATTATGTGAAGCAACAGTTTCATGAAGAGTATCATTTGAAGTGGCTGAAACCGATAGGTTTTAATAATGCTTATGCTTTAATGATGCGAAGAAAACAATGTGAAAGATTACATATTTACAGCATTTCGGATCTTAAAAATTATGCAACCAAAAAATAAAATAATTTATCGGAAGAATATAAAATGCCTTCCCCATTTAGTACAAGTATCCATACAATTTTGAAAAGCCACCTAACCAATTAAGAACTTAATTTTGAAAAATGGAAACCATTTCGCAGGACACAAAAAACATTTTAGGATTGCAATTAGTAACCGATCCGCGCTGGGTGGATCTGGCTGCTATTTCTCTGGAAGAAATTTTAACCGACCATGCCTGGTGCGAGCAAAAGGCGGCCAACAGTTGTATTTCTTTGATCCAAAAATATAATGATAAAGTAGAACTGGTAGATGCACTGTCGCCAATAGTTACAGAAGAATGGGGACATTTCCGGCAGGTAATTGCAGAGCTTCGCAAACGCAAATTGCCTCTGGGGAAACAACGCAAAGATGAGTATGTAAATAAGTTACTTGAATTTCAGAAAAAAGGTGGCAGCCCTGAAGAAAGATTTCTGGATCAGCTACTGACGATGGCATTGATAGAAGCCAGGAGTTGTGAGCGTTTCAAGCGATTGAGCGAAGGCCTGGAAGATGAATACCTGAAAAGTTTTTACAGAAGATTTATGGAAAGTGAAGCCGGGCATTATACCTTATTTATCAACCTGGCCGATACTTATTTACCCAAAGAAAAAGTAAGAAAAAGATGGAAAGAATGGATTGCTTATGAAACGGAAGTGATGAAGGATCTGGAAGTGCGTGGAGACAGGATTCATTAGAAGACAGGTTGGAGAGTTGATTGCTTGATAAGAAAAAAATGCCACCCGTTCCGGGTTTAGAACTTTATGATTTTTATTTCTCTGTAAAAATATTACCCTTCCGGGTTTTATTAATGGAATGACCAGGTGATACAAAAAACGTTACCCTCCCCCACTTGCCAATATAGCTAAACAATAAGCCAATATTCTTTTTAAAGATAACCATCAGCCTTCTTTCCTTTGCACTATCCCGCTTTAAAATCTAATATTACCAGGTGGAATTATTTCACCTTTTTGCTCTATGTAAAATAATGAGGTATTTTAGCACACAAAATATATTCAAACGACACATCACAATTAAAAACCGGCATTATGAAAAAAATGATTTGCCTTCTTATGTTGAGCGCTGCCATCACAGCAAAAGCACAAACCCATTCATTGGAAAAAATATGGGAAACCGATACCATTGTTGCCATTCCTGAATCGGTTTTACCTGATATGCCCAACCATATTTTATATGTTTCACTCATTAATGGCGGTGGATGGGATGCTGATGGAATAGGTGGCGTAGGCAAACTTAGTCCCGATGGAAAGCGTTATGATTCCACCTGGATTACCGGGTTGAATGCGCCCAAAGGCTTAGGCAGATTTGGAAATAAAATGTATGTAGCGGATATTTCGGAAGTGGTGGTCATTGACATTAAAAAAGGAAAAGTAGAAAAGAAAATTGCTATTGAAGACGCCAAAGGATTGAACGACATAACTATTGATAGCAAGGGAATTGTGTATGTATCTGATTCACGCACGGCAAAAATATGGCGCATCCAAAATAATGTAGCCACTCTTTACCTCGATAGCATAAAAGGCGTGAACGGATTAAGAGCGATTGGCAATGACCTCTACATCGGAGCCGGAAAAAACTTTTTAAAAGCAGATAAGAATAAAAAAATAACCAAAGTAGCGGATGTGCCCCAGGGTATTGATGGCATTGAACCCGTTGGCAATGGCGACTTTATTTTAACCGCCTGGAGTGGTTATATTTTTTACGTGACCGCAGCCGGAAATGTGGAAACCTTACTGGAATCTCATGCGGAGAAAATGAACACTGCTGATATTGGTTTCGATCAGGCGAAAAAGATTCTATACGTGCCTACTTTCAATGCTAAAAAAGTGGTGGCGTATCAATTGAAGTGAGATGGTGAATGGTCAATGGTCAATGGTCAATGGTGAATAGTGAAATCGTAATGAGCTATTATACATCGTACATCAAACATCGTACATCAAACATTTTCCCAACATCGTACATCAAACATTTCCCTAACATCGTACATCAAACATCGTACATCAAACATCGTACATCTAACATCACATCTAACATTTTCCTAACCTCATACCTCCTAAACATTTTCCATTTCCGTAAATAAAGCAATACCATTACTTCTATTTTAGCGCCCTCTTCAAAATAATTTCATCAATAAAGCATTGCTGATGGCGCGCGCTATAAGAAATACTTCCTGGAAAAGAATCAGAAACCTGCTGCGGAATATTCACCTCTGGGCCGGACTTGCCAGCGGAATTGTGGTAGTGGCTATTTGCTTTAGTGGCACCGTATATGTTTTCAATACGGAACTCACAGAAATGGCTGCGCCTCATTTATACAAAGTGAAAACAGCAGATGATGCCCATCGCATACCAGCCGAAAACTTATTAAACAAAATAAGCAATGAGGCCGGGGGCGCTGTTACCACGATATGGGTGCCCGCCGACGCCAACCGGACGTATCGTTTTGATGTAAAAAAAGAAGGAGATAAAAGCCGCAATGGCACCTCTTATTTTGTGAACCCATATTCAGGAGAAATAACAGGTACTTCTTTAGAAGAAAGCAGGACAAAACAATTTATGAGCACCATGTTTAGCCTGCACCGGTGGCTCTTGCTCGATAAAATAGAAACTCCTCTTTTCTCCGGGATTACCAACAAAGAATTAGGGAGTAAAATAACCGGGTGGGCTACCATTCTTTTTACCCTGGGATGCCTCACCGGTATTTGCATCTGGTTTCCCAATAAGCTGCGCCATTGGCGGCAGGGGTTAAAAATAAAAACCAACGGCAACCGTAAGCGGCTTATTCACGACCTTCATAATGCACCCGCTTTTTATGCTTTCATTTTCTTATTACTCATGGGTATTACCGGGCCGCAATGGTCATTTCCCTGGTATAGAACGGGTATGCAAAAAGCATTGGGAACATACCAGCCTAAAGCAATAGAAGCCAAAGAGAAACCTTCC
>DATCWN010000516.1:0-7383 GCA_036566285.1 Hanamia sp. | reverse complement strand
CGAAATCCTTTCATAAACGCCCGTGGAAATGTATTTGAATATTTTCTGCAGATGATCATCCTGAGGATCGCCCCATGCTAAATCAACAAAATCGGTGGCAATAGCATCGGGGATAAGCCCGTTAAAATAACCTCCTTCGTTATTCGCATTTCTTGTTTCAAAATTGATGGCATACAAGTCTGCCAGGTTTTTTTCTTTACCGTTGACATCATGTATGGTAATGTTGAACGGGAAAAAACCCACCGGTTTTCCGTAAGTGGTATCACCAATTAATTGTACATTCATATAGGGTTTTAGATTATTCAATGTTAACTCACTTGCAGACGCCGTATTACTGCTTCCGATAAAGAATACCGGATTCAATTGCAAACTGCCACCTTCTTTGAAAAACACTTTGTTATCTGGCCCTATGTCTGCAGCTAATTTATCATTGTACAGGTAGTGATACATTTCTTTTCCTTTTACCGATGCAGGTGCTATCAGGCTGTCGAGGTATATTGCTGTGGGTACAGATCCGCCGCCATTATACCTTAAATCTACAATCAATGAAGAGATCCGGGATCCTTCAAACTTAGCAAACACCCGATCCAATTCCTGTTTCGTAAGAGTAGGCGCCCCCTCATTATATACATTGGCGAAGGAGTTGAATACAAAATAACCGACCTTTTTGCTGCCAACAGTATAAACAGAATCAAATAGTACGGGGTTGATCTGGTAAACTGCTTTTGCGAGTGAATTATTTACGGTAGTTCCATCTGGTTTTTTAAATGTGAAGCTTGCCTGGTCAGAATAATAAACCGCATTGATCACCTTATTTACATTAGGCCCGTTACTTCCATCATAAGAGATATTGGTATCACCATTTATGGCGGTTATCTGCCAGCCGCGGGTAACGCCCACACGTCCTGCCGGTGAATTTTTATCAGCAAACAAAACAAACAGGTAAGTATTATCGCGGGCATCTTTTACATAAGTTACCTGCATTCCCAGGTCGCCGGCTACTCCCTGTTGTATTTCCTGGGCTACTTGTCCATGATCCAAAAAACTGTATTTATCATAAGGCTTGCCGGTAGATGGGTTAATGGCATAGGTCTTCATGTTTTCAAGCAATACATCAGCAGAATCATACTGCGCACTTAGCGGGTTTAATTTTGGAACCAGTGCATACCAATAATAAGTGGGCAGATAATGAGAAGAATCTCTTCCTCCATCCTCGTAACTTACCTGCATGATGCGGTACATCAGGTATTTCAGAGAATCGGCATCCGATAACTGGGTAGAATTGTTGGGTGGTGCCGGTTCATCATGATTTTTTTTGCAGGAGACCAGGTAGGAGCCCAACAAAACAGAAAGGAATGCGCATAAGTATAAGTATTTAATAAAAGGCTTTTTCATATAAATAGTTTTCAAAGTATAATACAAAGTAATGAATTATTAAAACACTTTTTCATCTTTTACTTCTCTTTATTTTGTTATTTTTTTTATAGATAAAAGACTACAAATCCAATTTTATTTTTTTGCAAAAACTGCATGTCAAAAGTTATCTATGGCATCTCAACTTTACGGGCCATTGCAATGGCATACTTTTTGGCAAAGGTTGTTTCTAAAAATAAATGTAGCATGTATAAGACAGGCTTATTAATCCTGGGTTTTTTGTTCATTTTCTCATTAATCAGTTGTAGTAAAAAGAGCCATCCCACTAAAACACCGGTTGCTACTGTTGAGTATGAATATACGCCCACTGAAATAAAAAAGGCGCCACCTGAAACGGAAACCAAAACGATAATTGTAGCGCGAAAGCCAAAAACAGTGATTCCTAAAGTAATTACTGTTAATGATGCTGCCGCGCATAAAAGTGTGGATGGCAGATTATATTATGATGTGGAAGGCCGCCGATACTGGCGCAATTATAAAGACGGTAAATATTATTTGTTTAATAAATCAATGTACAACGATCCGGCATTTAAAAAGATTGATTAATTGTAAAAAGTCTGCGCAAAAAAATAGCCATTCAAAAAAATGGCTATTTAAAGAAATCAATAGTACTTCTTTTTTAATTATTACCTGGAAACAGATTCCTTTGAAGGTAAGTTGGCATATACGGTTTGTGCCTTCATTAAATCAATAACACCTGAATTGTCTTTTAAAACATTTTTAGGATTTACCTGCAAGTTACCAGATGTATTTGCTGCATGCGAGGTATCTGTTTTAGGGATAGAATCCTTTGGAATGGTATCCGTGGGAATGGTATCCGTAGTTACTGAATTAAAACGAGTTTCATTTTGAATGCCATTACTTGCAAATAAAGCGCAACTGGCAAAGGTTAACATTAAAGACAAAGCCATTGTTCTTGTTTTCATAAAAACGGGGGTTTAGGGGGTTACTGATTAAATTGATTCGACCCTAAATTTGCAATTATGGTGCCACACAAAATAAAAGCTTGTCTATTTATTTTTTAGCGATACTTTTTCTATTGGGTTTCAGCAAATAGAGTTACTAAAAAAAGAAAGGTTAAGAAAATTTTCACGGACTGATTTTCGTGGTCTGATGGCTACCTCGGAACCGGAACAACAACTGCTAAACGGCTTATTACTTAACATTTCAAACACTGTATTGGTATGGTTTTGGCATTTTTAATCTAAAATAAATTCCTTAACAAATAAAATTACGACTATGAAAAAGCTACTCTTATCGGTGTTCGCAATCGGGCTTTCGTTGGGTGTTTTTGCACAGGATACACAATCGCAGAACAAATGGAAAGATCACGAAGGGATTTTTATGAAGAATGGTAAAGTAATGGTGATTAAGGATGGTCAAAAGACCCAGCTTTTACAGGACACCACGTTAAGCAACGGAACCACAATTATGGTAGATGGAACCGTGAAATCCAGCAACGGAACTACAACTATGTTGAAAGATGGAGAATTTGTAAATTCAGACGGAACCATCAGTGAGAAAAAATGGAAAAAAGATGAAGAAGATAAAATGCCCCCTGAAGTAAGAGATACTTTGAAGTAAGAAGCTCTTGAGTTTTTAAAGGAAACAGAAATGCCATGATTTTTCACTCATGGCATTTTCATTTATAGCCAAGAGTAATTAAAATTTTTTTTAAAAGATAAGAGACATTTTTGGGAAGATAAAATCTTGAAAGAGTCGAAAAATGTAGTCAATTTAAAACAGGTTGTACATTTACGGCAAAGCCTTAAAATTCACAACCATGTTTAGTTACTGGGAACAGCAAAGTTTTACCTTTTATGACCATATAATCGTGGGTGCCGGAATTGTAGGATTAAGCGCTGCTATAGAATTAAAAGAACGATTCCCGATGGCAAGCGTACTAGTGCTGGAAAGAAACCTTTTGCCCACAAGCGCCAGTTCACGCAATGCCGGCTTTGCGTGTATGGGTAGCGTTACCGAATTACTGGATGACCTGACGGTGGTGAAGGAAACGGATGTATTTACTTTGTTTGAATGGAGAAAAAGAGGGCTGGAAAAACTGAGAAAAAGATTAGGTGACAATAATATCGGGTATGCAGAGCGTGGCAGTTACGAATTAATAAGTGATAAAGAATCCGGTGCTGAGGATAGCATAGCATACCTGAATGAATTGCTGCAGCCAATAACGCGAAAGCCTGCATTCAGGTTGGTCAATGAGAAGATTGATGAATTTGGTTTTTCAAAAGATCATACAAAAGCATTGATTGAAAACACCTGCGAAGGGGAACTGCACACAGGCGAAATGATGAAAGCTCTTACAGGATATGCTTTAAGGGCAGGCATTGAAATAAAAACAGGCGCCGAAGTAACCGGCTTTCAGGAGGATACCACTTATGTGAATGTAAAAATTAAAGTACCATTTAAAAATGAAGAACTGATACTTCATTCACACTCCTTAGTATTTTGTACCAACGCTTTTACAAAAGAATTATTTCCGGATGAAGAAGTGCACCCCGGTAGAGGGCAGGTATTGGTTACCCAATCCATTCCAGGTTTAAAGTTCAAAGGCATTTTTCATTTTGATAAAGGCTATTATTATTTCAGGGAAATTGATGGCCGTATACTTTTGGGTGGCGGAAGGCATCTTGATTTTGAAGGGGAAACCACAACGGATTTGGGGTTGAATGAAATGATTCAGCTTGACCTGGAAGAAAAATTAAAGAAGATCATTATTCCGGGAACTCCCTTTTTAATTGAATACAGATGGAGTGGCATTATGGCTTTTGGACCGACCAAGTATCCCATCGTGAAAGCCTTTTCCCAAAAGGTTTTCGGCGCATTCAGAATGGGCGGAATGGGTGTTGCGCTGGGTAGTGAAATAGCGGCGCAGGTAGCGGATTTAGTTGCTGAACGCATCTCTTCATAAAAGTTTTTCAGTTACCCAACGATTTTTTGCAAATGCTTTATTTTGATTCCTTAGCGGATACTACGGGATATTTTTTTATATTTTTGCAATCATCTCAAACGACTTCAACCTTGCTGCCTGGTCATAAATATGTGCCACTACCATCAGCTCATCTACTTTTGTTTCTTCTATAAATTCGAATAGGCCAGATTGTACGGTTGATGCATCGCCGATGAAGGAATACGCCATCATTTGGCTAACGGCGGCTTCTTCATATTCGCTCCATATCTCACTCATATTTTTTACAGGGGGCTGCAGTGGCTTTCGTTTCCCGGTTATAATTCCAACGGCCAATTGTAAAAAGGAAGTGGCAATAAAATTGGCTTCTTCATTCGTGTCAGCGGCAATTACATTTACGCATGCCATTGCGTAAGGCGCTGCCAAATATTTTGAAGGCCTAAAATGTTGCCTGTATAGTTTTAAGGCTACATGCAATTGAGCAGGGGCAAAATGGCTGGCAAATGCATAAGGCAATCCTAATGCCGCCGCAAGGTAGGCGCTGTCCGTACTTGATCCTAATATCCAGATGGGAATGTCCAAACCTTCGCCGGGTACGGCTCTTACAGGTGCAGTACTGTTTTCGGCAGAAAGATAAGTTAGCAGTTCTGTAACTTGGGAAGGAAACATGTTTCCTCCTTCCAGGCGGTCTCTTCTTAAGGCGTGTGAAGTTATGGGATCAGTTCCGGGTGCACGTCCCAAACCCAAATCAATCCGGCCAGGATATAAGGATGCCAGCGTGCCGAATTGTTCAGCCACTATCAAGGGTGCATGATTGGGCAGCATAATACCGCCGGATCCCACTCTTATAGAAGAAGTGCCGCCCGCAATATATCCTATCAAAACAGAAGTGGCTGAGCTGGCAACACTTACCATATTATGATGCTCTGCCAGCCAGAATCTTTTATATCCCCACTGTTCCGCATTTTGCGCCAGCTCAAGGCTATTTCTAAAAGTGTCAGTTATGGTTTTGCCTTCGCCTATGGTGGCGAGGTCTAATATAGAGATGGGAATATTTAGAGAATGATGGGTACTCATTAAATTTTTTTATAGCGAAGGTACTATTAACCGCCGTTCGTTTTTTTAGGTTCCTTTATTCAGTTTCCGGCATTCCCAAAACCTTTCCGTTTTACATTGAGAAAGTGTTCTTTGAATGAAATGCGTTATTTTTTATAGGAAATGCGTCATTATTATAAGTCATCGGTGTATGAACGTCGTAACTTCGAGCCATGTATATTTAGTCTTTAGAAGTTATAAAATAAAATGCCGACAGGTTTGGAATTATTTTCAGGAAGTTTCTTTTTGCTCCATGAAATAACCCAAGGATAATTTTGCCAATTAATATTTTTTTTGAGTTTAATTACAGAATTGTACTTTTATATCCCGGCACAGAGATTTTATCCTTTCTTCCACTGTCTGTTTTCTATCCAATCCTGTTAATTACTATCAACCGCTGAACACCTCTTTTTTATCACTTTACTTAAAGAATGGCCAATCCAAGCGTTTATCCGGACTTTTTTGTAAAAATTAAATAAAAATTATGGGGCATTACTTTACTTTCAAAACTGTTGTAAAAAGTTTATTGACATTTTCACTTATTTTTTTTGCGGGACTGCTATATGCGCAACAAACTAACATTCAGGATTATGTAATTTTTGGAGGCAATGGCTCCTGTCCTGCATTGGGACAAACAACTCCCGCATCTCCGGGATGTGCTGTGCAAATTGGAAAAGGCACTACTATTAATGGCGGCAATATTGGAAGCTATGGATTAATAAAAACCACAGGTAGCGTTAATGTTACCGGTAACTTATACAGCGGTGGGCGCATGGAACTTTCTGATCAAAATACAGTTACTGGCAAAATAGCAGTGGCAAACAGAGCCTCTTTAGACGGTATCATTTTTCAGGCCGGAACGAATGAGTCTCTAAATGGAGATGTTGATGTAAATGGAAACGTTGTTATCGGAGGTGGCACTGTAAATGGAAAAGTTACTCATCCTTCCGGAACAACTTATAGTGGCCCGGCACCTGCAGGAGGAAATATAATAGGTACACCCGTTTTGCCTACACTTCCGCGAATGCCGGCCATCACAACCTTTCCTGCCGCAGGAGCTGTTTCCATTACCGGCACCCAGACAATAACCCCGGGAGCGTACGATAAATTAATGCTTGGTGGAAACAAGACACTCACCTTTTCAGGGACGGGAGTTTATGTATTTAATTCTATAACAAACAAAGGCGCTGTAAACCTGTTTGTGTTTGATTTTAAGAATAATCCAACCGGAATTTTCAAAATTTATATTTATGGTGATGTGAACTTGAACAAATCAAATGTTCAAATTATCAATGGGGGGGATGCCTCACGTATTTATGCAGAAACGCACGGTACAGGCGCTACCTCTTCTGATGGTGCGAGTGCATGGTTTATAGCCAATGGCTCAGGCTCGTCCAATGTGCAGATTTCTGCCTGGGCAGGATCAGTTTGGGCACCCTTTGCTGCAATAAATATAGGCACTCAAACCAGTTCATCACGCGTTGTTGGCGCATTTTGGAGTGGTACTCAGGTAAATGTTGGAGGCAATGTTACCATCAATTACAAACCGTTTACGGATTTTCCGCCCCAAACTATTTTCCCTTATTATGCCCCGCCCAGCAATTTTAAAGTCAATAACCTGATTGGCGCTGAATTGTTATCACTTTACCAGAATCCAACTTCCACCAGTAATTTAAGTAACATTTTTTTACTTCAAAATGACAGCGTATTTATCGAGGTAATTGCCGTAGCCGGGAAATATGCGGAAGTATTAAACTTATTACAAACAGACATAACTAATTACGGCCTTACCGATTTAATAAGTAATGGACAAAGCAACCTGATTATTACAGGAAAATATCCTATTGCGCATTTAATGAACCTGAACTCGCTTTCAAGCCTGATCACTTTTTGCAGACCGTTATATCCACCATTGGCCAATAGCGGAG
>DATCWN010000481.1:0-2287 GCA_036566285.1 Hanamia sp. | reverse complement strand
CTTGATTCTTTAAGAGCCATCATTTTAAATATCCCCCGATTACAAAAAAGCTGATGATAACAATTATGAGAATTAATATAATTGCGAAGTACATCCATGGCATTATTTTGAGCCGGCGCTTTTCTTTTTTATAATCCTTTTTGTGAAGGTGCTTTTGTAGATCGTGGTTAAGTTTTTCTGCATAAGCAGAAACGTCTTTTTTATTGCGAAATTCTTCAAGCCCTTCCACGGCGTCATTCATCATTTCAGAATTAAGTAATTCCTTCTCAAACTCATGCTTCTCTTCCGCGGATAATTGATCGCTCAGGTAATTCATCAACTTCTGATTGTCAATATCTTTATTGCTGTTGGATAATATGTTTAATAAATCATCTGCCATAAGATTTTAAATTTTAGATTTCCGGTTTTAGATTTATGCGACATGCTTATTCCTCTTTTAAATGTTATTTTAGTTTCTGCTTAATTCTTAATTCCCAATTCCTTCATCATAATTTTTAAGTTCCTTTTCCCATTTTGCAGATGGCTTTTTACCTGCAACATAGTGTAGCCTGTTATTTCAGCCACTTCCACGTAAGATTTTTTTTTAAGATAAAATAAAGTTACACATTGCTGTTGTTCGGTACTCAGTTGTTGTATTGATTCCATCATGGTGGTTAATAGCTGGTCTTTTTCAATATGGTTTCTTTCAGTATCCATAAATTCTTCTACAGGTAAAACTTTTTCATTTAACTCCACCGGGTAATTTTTATTGCCGCGGATTTTCATAAGGCAATGATTTTTAGCAATCATGTAAATCCAGCTTTTAAAATACGCTACTTTATATTTAGGCAATTCACTGATCACTTTTAAAAAAATCTGTTGTACGGCATCTTTAGCATCCTCTTCATTCTTTAAATATTTCATGCAAACACCAAGTAACAGCAAGGTATAGCGTGGCAGCAAAATGCCTAACCATTTATTATCATGGTCGTTATAAAAGTTCTGAAGCAATTCAGTATCCGTTATATGGTCATACTCTGTGGATGGCAAGATTGTTTATTTTTTCGATGACTTTTTTTAGAAGGTTTCAGAAACCGCTTTACAAAGTTTATAGAATTACTTTTCTATTTTCAATGAGATGTAAACTTAAATGATTTCCATAATTTACCTTTGTAATTAAATTTAGAATAAGTTATGCAATATATGGTTTGCTGTGTGCCCGTGAGCCCGATGAGAGCAGATGCCTCGCACAGATCTGAAATGGTATCACAACAATTGTTCGGCGAAAAATCTATAATAGTAGAAAAAATAGAAGACAACTGGGTAAAGATAAAATTAAAATACGATGGTTACATGGGTTGGGTACAGCAAAGTCATCTTTCAGAAATTGATGAAGAACATTACCTGAAAGTTGATAAAGATCTTACCTCCGATTGGGTGAATGAGGTGGATTATAATGGACATATTATGATGGTGCCCATGGGAAGCTCATTAAGTGCTTTTAGCAATGGCAAAGCGTTTTGGAGAAAAAGTTCCGTGTATTTTGGAGGAAAAGTATGGAACCCGGATGAAATAAAAATTAACCCGAAATTAGTAAAGCAGGTAGCTTTCAAATTTTTGAACACTTCTTATTTGTGGGGTGGTAAATCGGTATTCGGTATTGATTGCAGCGGATATGCGCAAATGGTTTATAAGTTTTTAAATAAGCAATTACCCAGGGATGCCTGGCAGCAGGCAGAAGAAGGAGAGGTGGTAAATTTCTTGCAGGAAGCGCAGTCAGGCGATCTTGCTTTCTTTGATAATGAAGAAGGAAGAATTACTCATGTTGGCATTTTACTGAATGAGCATGAGATTATTCATTCATCAGGGAAAGTAAGGATTGATAAAATAGATACGCAGGGGATTATGAATTTAGAAACCAAATTAAGAACCCATAAATTAAGAATTATAAAAAGGTATTTTTAATTCCCGCCTCATTTATGCAATCGAATTTAAATTGAACCAATTTGAAATTATTACTTCTTTAGCTTAGCGATAAACGTCGTGCTGTTCTGCGCGGTTTTCTTTTCAATTTTTTTGTCGAAGAAAAGCATTTTACAGGCAACGAGTATCATAAGAATGGCAAATATTTTTTTTACTGCTTCCTGCGAAATGTTCATTGCTATTTTGCTTCCGAAATAGCTTCCTGCTAAAAAACCAAGTGCTACCAGCCAAACTGTATGCCAGTCAATATAACCCGATTTATAATATTGCCAAACACCCAGTATGCCAATGGGTAACAATAAAATACCCAAAGAAGTGCCCTGGG
>DATCWN010000393.1:0-2989 GCA_036566285.1 Hanamia sp. | reverse complement strand
ATTGCCATTATTCATTTGGGATTAAATGATACCGATCCGCGCAACTGGAATAATTACAGCAATGATTTTAAAAGCGATTATGCATGGCTGTTAGATACCTTGCGAAAAGAGAATCCGGATGTAAAAATCTATATCTGTTTGATGACCCCGATCTTTAACGACCATCCGCGTTTTCGCTCAGGAACAAGAGATTGGTATTGGCAAATACAAAATAGTATTCCTGAAATTTCTAAAGCGAATCATACCGGATTGATTGATTTGCACACACCATTTTATTTTCATCCCAACTTATTTCCCGATGCTTTGCACCCAAATAAAGAAGGCGCTGTTGTTTTAGCAAAAACAGTTTATAGTGCTGTAGCCGGTGATTATAGCGGTTTACAGATGCCGAATGTTTTTGCAAACAATATGGTTTTACAAAGAAACAAGCCAATCCCGTTTTACGGGACGGCAAACGCAAATGAAGAAATAAGTATTTCATTTTATAATCAAACTAAAAAAACAAAAGTTGATTCAGATGGCAAATGGAAAATTATTTTTGATGCTTTGCCTGCCGGCGGCCCTTATCTGTTAGTTGTAAAATCGAAGGATAAAAAAATAGAGTTTACGAATATTTTAATGGGCGATGTATGGTTGTGTTCCGGGCAATCAAATATGTTGTTCCGGTTGAATCAATCTTTTGAAGGAAAGAATACTATTCAAAATGTAACCAATAAGAATATCAGGCTGTTTCAATTAAATGCAATTGAAGAAACCAACGATACTGTCTGGGATTCAGCAACTTTAGACAAGACAAATAAGCTGCAATATTTTGCCGGTAACTGGAAAGAATGTAATCCGGAAAATGCTTCTACTTTTTCTGCAATCGGTTATTTTTTCGGAAAAAAAATTCAGCAGGAAGAAAATGTTCCGATAGGTTTAATCCAGGTTGCGGTGGGCGGCGCGCCGATTGTTTCGTTTATGAGAAGGCATACAATGGAGTTTGATAATTACCTGGTAAATGAATTGTACGATTGGAGAAGATCTGATTTTATTATGCCGTGGGTAAGAGAACGGGCTGCAAAAAATTTAGCAAATTCAAAAAATCCGCGCCAACGCCATCCTTATGAACCGTGTTATAATTATGAAGCCGGGATTTCTCAATTCATCAATACTCCCCTCAAAGGTATTCTTTGGTACCAGGGCGAAAGTGATGCGCACAATGTTGATTTATACGCTTATAATTTTAAAAAATTAATTACTGATTGGAGAAATCTATGGAAAGAAAATTTGCCTTTTTATTTTGTACAGCTTTCTTCAATTGACCGTCCGTCATGGCCTTATTTCAGGGATACGCAAAGAAAAATGTCTTTGGAAGTCCCCAATATTTTTATGGCGGTTTCCAGCGATTTCGGTGATTCATTAAATGTGCATCCAACACGCAAACAGCCGGTAGGAGAGCGCTTGGCTTTACTTGCTTTAAAAAATTCTTATCATAAAAATATTGTGGCAAGTGGCCCTATTGTTGAAAAAGCTTTTCAATCCGGAAAAGAAATTGTGATTGATTTTGTAAATGCAAAAAAATTAAAAGTGAGGGATAATGAACCGTTAACGGGTTTTGAAGTGATGAATGAAAAAGGAGAAATTATTTCGCCGAAGGCAGGAATAAAAAACAATAAAGTGATTTTGTATTTGGAGAAAAATGAAAAAATAATTGAAGTGTTGTATGCCTTCAAACCGTTTACAAGAGCGAATCTGGAGAATGAAGTGGATTTGCCGGCAAGTACTTTTTCCCTAAACGTCACAGGTTTTTAAAACCTGTTAGGTCTTAATTCAGTGATTCAAATTAAACTAAATGAACTTAGATAAATCTTACTTACAACAACAAGCCGATTTTTATAAAAATCAATTACTAAACGACACCATTCCTTTTTGGTTTCCTAAAAGTATTGATGAAGAATTTGGCGGTTTTTTATTGATGCGTGATAGAGATGGTAGCCTTCTTGATGATGATAAAGCCGTTTGGATACAAGGCCGTGCTACGTGGCTTTTAGCAACTTTATACAATACAGTAGAACAAAAAAAAGAATGGCTTGATGGTGCAAAAAAAGGTGTTGATTTTTTATTGAATTATTGTTTTGATACTGATGGACAAATGTTTTTTCATGTAGCACGCGATGGAAAGCCAATCAGAAAGAGAAGGTATTTTTTCTCTGAAACGTTTGCTGTTATTGCTTTTGCTGCTTATGCAAAAGCAAGCGGAGATAAAGAGATGGCAAAGAAAGCAAGAGGCCTTTTTGGGAAATGTATTGCTTACTCAACTGGTGAATTGAAATTGCCTGCTAAATTTTCGGACACGCGGCCATCAAAAGGAATCGGCGTGCCAATGATCATGATGAATACTGCGCAACAATTAAGAGAAACAATTGGTGATCCGCGATGTGATGAATGGATTACAAAATGGATAAAAGAGATAGAAAGGTATTTTGTAAAAGATGATATTCAATGTGTGATGGAGCAGGTAGCGCCTGATGGAAGTATCATTGATCATATTGACGGAAGAACTTTAAATCCCGGTCACGCGATTGAAGGTGCCTGGTTTATTTTGCATGAAGCAAAGTATAGAAATAACGATAAACATTTAATGGATCTCGGATGTAAAATGCTCGATTATATGTGGGAACGTGGCTGGGATAAAGATTTTGGAGGAATTTTATATTTCAGGGATGTTTATGATAAACCGGTTCAGGAATATTGGCAGGACATGAAATTCTGGTGGCCGCAAAATGAAGCCATCATCGCTACTTTGCTGGCTTACACGATGACTGGGAATGAAAAATATAAACAGTGGCATGAGCAAATTCACAGTTACGCTTACATGAAGTTCCATGATAAAGAATTTGGAGAGTGGTTTGGATATTTACATCGCGGTGGAACGGTGGCACAGCCAGCAAAGGGAAATTTATTTAAAGGGCCTTTTCATTTGCCAAGACAGGAATGGTATTGCTGG
>DATCWN010000346.1:0-3600 GCA_036566285.1 Hanamia sp. | reverse complement strand
TTTCAATCCCGCTCTGGCGCAGGTCTCCTGACCTGTGCCTGAGAGTTACCTGGCCTTCGTTTAATAGACATTATCATTCAAAATCAATCTGCAACAAATCTTTCAATCTAATCTAACTAATTCCAATAAGCCTTTCCCTTCTTCAGTATAGTAATCAATTGCGCTACTATACTTCCAATCCAGCGGGTGCTTTACATATCCTGCTCTTTCGGGATTTTCGTGCAGATAAATTAGCCTCTGGTTATACATTTCTTTAGTGTTAAGTAAAATAGGATGATTCTCATGCTGCCAAAATTGAAAACGAAAGTTACTTTTCATCCTTTGGCCATTTTTTTCAAATAGGTCAAGCATCCATTCCTTTCTGCTTTCCTGAGGATTGTTTATAATGGCATCAATTATTTTCATCGCCGTAAAACTTTTGATATTTTTTATTACCATACCTGGATTTGCATTATTGATACATGAACAGATCAAATGAAAATGATTCGGCATTAATACCCAGGCATGTAACTGGAGACTTTGATTCTTTTGGCAAAATCTGAAGCTGTCTAAAAGGATGTTCCGGTAAACATCACGTGTAAATACATCTACCCAATCTACAACTGTAGATGTTACAAAATAGACGCCTTCCCTATCATCAAATTTGTATTTACTGCTCATACAGTAAATATACCCAATATGCTATAATTAATAATTTGCGAAAGAATTCTTTTAAAAAGACGGTTATTATTCAAAGAAAATAAGTAACGAGTAGTTACAAGTCTGGAGAGAATTCTTTTAAAAAGACGATTATTACTCAAAGAAATAAGTAACGAGCAGTCGAAATAAGTAACGAGCAGTCACAGGTCTGGAGAGAATTCTTTTAAAAAGACGATCATTACTCAAAGAAATGAGTAACGAGCAGTCACAGGTCTGGAGACCTGCGCCAGCTTAAGTTGTCATGTCCTAAAATGCCCTATAACGTTTTTCAGCTTGGCGATGTTAGCTGTTCGCCCTAATTCACATTCATAAATATATAAATTTTGTTGAGAACATATTTTCAAAAGACTTAAAAAGAAAAAGTAGCGGATTTCTCCGCTACTTCTGTTGGTTTAATTAAGAACCATATACCATTGAAAAGTATTGCTTCGCAGTTGCAGGCTTTCTACCCAACAACGTTTCTAAATCTGTTTTTTCGGTTGAAAATTCTCCTTGCTTAATTGCCTCTGCAAAACCTGCCAACATTCCAATATATTCTGCCGGAACGCCTGCTTTTGTTAACGTTTCCAGGTAAACATCTTGTGGTGGACTTACATAATTTATTTGTTTTCCAACTATTTCAGTTAAATCCTGAGCAATTTCCTGGATCGATATATTTTCGGTATTGCTTAAAGAATATTCTTTGTTTTCGTGTCCCTGGCTTGTCAATACATTGGCAGTAGCTTCTGCCATATCATTACGCCATGCAAATGCTGATTTCGCATCACCTGCAGGTAGAAATATTCCAGTTGTTAAAACTTGTTCTCCAAAAAACATAGGTAACGCATCCAGGTAAAGATTGTTTCTAAAAATGGTGTAAGTCAATCCACTTGCCTTAATGAGGTTTTCTGTGTCGATGTGCGATTTTCCAAGTAAGGCAATAGGTGAAGTTTCCGTATCGTTTTTTCGCTCAAAACTGGTGTATAAAATGTGTTTTACTCCTGCCTGTTTAGCTGCATTTACTACATTTTCCTGCTGTTTCCCACGATTTACGACGTCTGATCCTGAAATCAATAATAGTTTTTCAACTCCGGTAAACGCTGCTACTAATTGCTCGTAATTGTTATAATCACCAATTCTGATTGCAATTCCTTTGCTTTTTAAATCTGCCGCTTTTTCTTCGTCTCTTACCAATGCAACAATATTGGATGAAGAATAGCCTTTTTTCAAAAGAAAATCAATTGTTGACTTTCCATAATTTCCTGTCGCTCCTGTTACTAAAATCATATTCTTATTGTTTTTAAATGAATGAGTTGCAAAGATCTAGTATATTTGCTTCTTAAAGTATAGTGATATACTAAAGTATAGTGTTAAACTTAGTACAATGAAAAAGCACATTAAATTAAAAGAGATTAAAGCTTGTCCTGACCAATTTATATTATCTATAAATGATACACTTAATGTAATTAGTGGAAAGTGGAAGTTGCCAATAATAGGATCTGTCTTGTATGGTAAAAAGCGGTTTACCGATATTCAACGCAATATTCCTAAAATTACGCCCAGGATGTTGAGTAAAGAACTTAAAGAATTGGAATTAAATGGAGTGTTGGTTAGAACTGTCTATGACTCAACTCCTGTATCTATTGAATATGAGTTATCCCAATCAGGAAAATTAATTACAGAAGTCCTGGATAAAATGATTGAATGGGGCATACAACATCGGGAGGCAGAAATATCAAAGTAGATTTTGTATTGTTTCGTTTCGGTTTAGGGTGTGTGTGTCAATTTAGTGCAAACATCGCTACTCACCGTTGTTGGCATTTATATGTCATTGTAATGTGCGGTGTGTGGTAACATTGCCCTAATGGCCACGCATTTATGTTTATGCTGCCAGCTCACTCTTACGCATTGAAAACCCGGATAGCAACATTACCTTTTTTGTGAAATTTTTCCACATACCTGTGAGCATCTTGAATATCCTTCAAATCATAAATGCGGTCAATGACACTGGTTAACTTTTTAGCCTCAATTAATTCTTTAATAAACTGCAGGTCTTCTTTTCGCGGCTTTGCTTGTCCCTTAACGGTAACATATTTACCACCTGGTTTCAATATTTTTTTACAGGTTGACTTATTAATCTTCCCTACAGCATCAAAAACGATATCAAATGGCTCGCTCAATATGGTAAAGTCCTCTTTTTTATAGTCAATTACTTTGTCTGCCCCCAATATTTTCACCATAGAAATATTACCTGTACTGCACACAGCCGTAACCCCGGCACCAAAATTCTTTGCTAATTGAACTGCGAAAGTTCCCACGCTTCCTGATGCACCATAAATCAATATCTTTTGCCCGGAGCGGATGCCTGCTTTTCGCAAAAATGACAAAGCAGTTAATGACCCCAAAGGCACCGTTGCAGATTCTTCAAAAGTCAGATTGGAAGGTTTCAAGGCCACTATGTCTTTTTCCTGTAAACATTTGTATTCGGCATATCCACCAAATTTCAGACCGCAAAATGCGAATACGGCATCCCCGATTTTGAATGATTTTACGTCTTTCCCTACTGCTTCGATAACCCCTGATAATTCAAAGCCAAGTATTTTAACTCTTGTGGGTTTGAATAACCCGTTAAATAATCGTGCTAAAAAGGGATCAGCCTTTCTTAGTCGCCAATCGCCTGCTGTTACAGAGGTGGCATAGACTTTAATTAATATTTCATCACCTTTGGGAACAGGTTTTTCAACCTCCCGGAGTTCCAGCACATCAGCCGGTCCATACCGTTCATAAATAATTGCTCTCATTTTATAGTATCATTTATTAGATAATGGGCCTCCAGGAAAAAAGGCTAATCTATGAAAATAAAACAAGGGTATGAATTGTTTGTTGGCTTTGGTGGAAGACCAGGCAGCGGCTATTATCCGG
>DATCWN010000191.1:0-3516 GCA_036566285.1 Hanamia sp. | reverse complement strand
CCTTCGGTACCGACAGCTAAGGTCGGCACCGGAGGTCAGACCGGGTTATCTCACGCCCGCTGTCTGACCTTCGGTGCCGACAGCTAACCACGCCCGCTGTCTGAGCTTTGGTGCCGATAGCTAATCATCCACAATCCCATAAAAGTAATCAACCCATTCAGCAGAAGCATTTCAATTCCGATTTGAAAACCTCCCAATAATGATGCGCCGTAAAGATGGATAACATAGCAGATAACGGGCGCTGCCAAACAAATCCATAAGGTAGCATAACCCTTTGGCACATTGCGTTTGGTAAGAATGCCAAAAGAGAACAAACCCAACAGCGGCCCGTAAGTATAACCTGCCAATTGTAAAATAACATCAATGATAGATTTATTATCAATCAGCTTAAACATGATGACACACAGCAGGAAAATAAGAGTAAAAAATAAATGAACCGTGATTCGTGTTTTCTTCATCCCGCGTTCATTCAAATTTTCCTTGCGTTTCAGCCCAAGTATATCAATACAAAAAGAAGAAGTAATGGCGGTGATAGCGCCATCAGCGCCTGGGAAAAGTGTGGAAATGATTCCTATTACAAAGATGATGGAAACCCAGGCGGGCAAATAATTTAAGGCAATGGTAGGGAATAAATCATCTCCCTTTATATCCAGGTTATTAGACGCCGCCAACAGGTATAATAAACCACCAAGAAATAAAAACATCAAATTCACCAATACCATGATGGTGCTGAAGGTGAATATATTTTTTCGCGAATCTTTCAATCTTTTTACACTGATGTTTTTTTGCATCATCTCCTGGTCAAGGCCTGTCATGGCTATGGTGATAAAAGCGCCACCCACCATTTGCTTCAGCCAGAAACCTGCGCTGTTTATATCGCCATTGAAAACTTTTGTATAGCCTTTGAGGCTCAGTTGATCCATCGTTTGGAAAAACGAAAGATCCAGGTGCTTCATTACATAAACAATGCACACCACCAATGCTACCAACATGAAAAGGGTTTGCAGCATATCCGTAAATACGATTGTTTTTACACCGCCTTCATAAGTGTATAATAAAATCATGATCAAAACAATCGAAGTGGTCACCCAAAAGGGAACATTCATTTTATCCAAAATAAAAATCTGCAAAACATTGATCACTAAATACAATCTTGCCGTGGCGCCCAGCGTTCTTGAAATGATAAAGAAAAGAGATCCTGTTTTATAAGCCACCATACCAAAGCGCTGGTAGAGGTAATCATAAATGGAAGTAAGATGCAGCCTGTAATACAATGGCAGCAGTACAAAGGCCACCACAAAATATCCCAGCCAATACCCGATCACAATCTGAAAATATCCGAAGTGATTCGTGCCCACCGTACCCGGCACACTCAGGAAAGTAACGCCCGTCATGGAAGTGCCCACCATTCCCAAAGCCACCAGCAACCAGTTGCTGTTGCGGTTACCGATAAAAAAAGAATCATTGTTGGAATTGCGGCTCGTGTACCATGCTACCGATAATAAGCCAAGGAAATAAATAACAACAAACAAAAATAATAATGAGGGCGACATATCCTGGAAATGCGTTAGTGTAAAAAGCCAAATTGTTTGCAAAGAAAAGGCGGATATGATTGATTGTACAAAATAATTTATGCAAACAAAAGTGAAGACATCGTCCTTAAAAGTAAAGACGGTACATTTAGATTTATGAAATAGGCCCAATGCATAGATATTGGGATTGCCCGGGCTTCCTTATTGGAAGTCTGAAATTTTAAAAACCGCAACTACCATCAACCCTTAATTTAGATGAATGACTTCTGGGTAATAAAGGGTAATAAAGGGTAATAAAGGCTGATATTACCCGCCTTTTTCTATTTCTCTGAGATCTATTTTTTCAAGATCTTTTCTTGCGGGTGCTGTGTACATTTCTCCATCTAAGCCAAATCTTGAACCGTGGCATGGGCATTCCCATGTTTTTTCAGTATCATTCCAGGCCACCATACATTGTATATGAGTACAGGCAGGATTTACAGAATGAATGGTTCCATTTTCATCTTTATATAACGCTATAGAATGTCCTTCATATTTTATAACTCTTGCCTCATTTTTTGCCACGTCTGCTAATTCTTTTATATCAGTGGAAGCAAACCATTTTCCGATTAAATTACCCACTACATCAGCTGCGCTTTTTACAAAATTACTGAAACCTGCTACCGGCTTCACTCTTAATGGGTTGAAAAGCTCTTTGTATTTGCTTTCGCCGGTCGTAATTAAATCGGTGAGCACTCTGGCAGCCACCTGGCTATAAGTAATTCCATTGCCGCCATACCCGGTGGCTACAAAAACAGTCTCAGGATTTCCGGGTAAATGGCCGATGTAAGGCAGGCCATCTGTGGATTCAAAATATTGCGACGACCATTTGAATGCGATGTCTTTTATGTCAAAGAATTTTCTTAAATAACTTTCCAGTTTTGCATATCGTGCTGTGGTATTTTTTTCTTCACCGGTCTTATGGTCTTCTCCTCCTGCTATTAAATATTTTTGGCCATCCATTTCCTGTGTGCGATAATAATGATACGGATCTCCAAGATCATACGCCATGCCTTCAGGATAATTATTATCATTTAAAGTAGCAGCAATTACGTACGTTCGGTAGGGAGCGCATCTGAAATGCAGCAAATTCACACCCGGCGGTACATGTGTGGCATATACAAGATGCCGGCCTGTTATTTCTCCTCTTTCGGTTTCAACTTCGAGTGCTTTTTCTTCATTTTCTTTTACATCGGTTACACGGCATTGCTGAAGAATCAATCCTCCTGCTTCTTCAAATGCTTTTGCCAGTCCCAATAAATATTTTACGGGATGCATTTGCGCCTGGGTTTTAAAAAGCAACGCCTTTTTAAAATCAACCGGGAGAGGAATGGTTTCGCTGTATGCCACTTCACAGCCTGCTTTTAACGAGGCTTCATAAGCGCTGTCAAGTTCATCGCTTTGCTTTTCATTCAATGAAAAAAGGTAACCCGGTTGTTCACTGAACTCACAATCGATATTAAATTCCTCTACATTTTTTGCAACAAGATTTATTGCTTCTGTAGTGGCCTGCAATACCAACCTTGTATTTTGTTCGCCAAATCTTTTTTCTATTTCGCTGTAGGTCAAATCAAGAATGGTATTCAGGTGGGCGGTAGTCCCGGAAGTAGTTCCAAACCCTAAATCCTGGGCTTCTATTAAGATACAATTCTTACCTGCTTTTTGTAATAACATTGCAGTGGTAACTCCCGTTATTCCTCCACCCACAATAATTACATCATAAATATCCTGCTGAATGGTATGATGCGCCGGAATAAATTCAGGCATATTATTTTGCCATACACTTTTAGTAGCTCCATCTCTTTTCATATTCTTTTTTTAATTCTTTCATTTAAAAACTATGCCGACAATTTTTTTGAAATAAAAAAGGCCCCCCTTACGGGAAAGCCCTACCTGCAATTTTCTATCTAATTCCTTTACAGAATTTATTACCTGTTTCCCTCAA
>DATCWN010000149.1:0-3706 GCA_036566285.1 Hanamia sp. | reverse complement strand
GGGCGCCTTTGTAACTGCCGTCCCAGCCTTTGTTTTGTACATTGGAAGAAAATAACAATTGCCCGCCCCGGTTATAAACCCTGAAATATTTTAAAGAGCGCATCCCAATAAGTATCGGTCTGAAAATATCATTGATGCCATCGCCATCGGGCGTAAATGCATTGGGAACGTATAGACCTGGCTTTATTTTATAAACGGTAATATTAATGGTGTCTGATGCGGTACAGCCGGCTGTACTTATAATGTTCAATATGTACTGCTGATTTTCTGATAGCAAAGCAGTTGGGTTAGCTATGCTTGCATTATTTAAACCTTTAGGCGGTGTCCACGTAAAAAATTCGGCGGCGCCCGTTGCGTTAAGTTGCAAAGGCTGATTTACCACGATACTGGTATCTCTTGGCCCGGCATCGGCAATTAATTTTTCAACAGTAACTATAACTGTGTCGAAAACAGGTTTCGGACAACCAAGAACGTCATTAACCTGTACGATGTAGCGTACGGATTGGGGAGGGGTCGTTACGGGATTGGCGATTTGTGGATTATTTAAAAAGACCGCAGGCGACCACAAATAAACACTACCCCCAACCACACTTAACTGGTAACTTTTGGGAAAACAGATAGTGGCATCTTCTCCTGCATCGGCGTTGGGATAAGGGATGGCCCTTATGGTTACATCGTCAGTGGCGTGGCATTTACCAATACTCGCTGTTACCTGGTAGGTAGTATTTGCGATGGGTGTGGCCAACGGATTTTTTGTGGTATCATTGTTTAATGTGGCAGCAGGTGTCCAGGCATAGTGCAAGCCATTGCTCACGGTATTTAGTTGGATAGTATCGGTGAGGCAGATGGTAGTATCGTTACTTGCCTGTAAAGAAACATTGCTTACTACATTTACCAGAACTGAATCAGTAGCGGTACAACCGGGGCTTTCAAATAAAGAAGCATAATAAGTGGTGGTAACTTTCGGGCTTACCAAAGGGGTAAAACTATTTTGATTATTAATATTATAATTGGGAGTCCACACAACGGTTCCTTTGCCAATGGCAGTTAATTGCAGCGTGTCAATATTGCAAATGAGGGTATCGTTGTTCACAGAAAAAATGGGTTTTTCAATAATCGTAACCGTATCGGTTATGGTTTTATTGCAGCCTTTGCTGCTGGTAACAGCCAATTGTACCGGGTAACTTCCGGCCTTTCCATAAGTATATACAGGGTTTTGAAGTTTCGACGAATCATTAGTATTCACCGGATCACCGAAATTCCATGACCACGAATTTACAGCGCCGTAATTTGTTTTAGATTTATCAATAAATTGAATGGGGGAATTGATGCATTTTCCGTCGATGTCAAAATCAGGGAAAAAACCGGGATACACTTTTACAATTTGTGTTGCTGAATCAGAGCATTGTTCACCGCGATTAATAACTAATTTGTAAACATAAACTCCTGTGTCTGAATAAATATGAGTAGGAGAGGGAAGTGTGGAGGTATCCGCAGTACCAGATGCCGGGTCGCCGAAAACCCAGTAGAATGTATGATTCAAAGGGGAAAAATCATCATTGGAAAAAGATACATTAAAGCCATCACAACTTACCGGTTTTGGATTAAGCTTAGCGCCGGCAAAATCGCAGTTGGTAACGTTTACAATAAAATCTTTTCGGTGCTCATTTATTAAAACACCATTTCTGTATGAATAAACCGCTACACAAACCGCATACCTTCCCATATCAGGAGCGGTACCACTTATTATTCCTGTATGGCGATCAATCGTTGCCTGGTTTCCCAATGGTGATTGAAAAGAATAGCCACTATTATAGGGTACAGAGGAATAAGGCGGGGGGGATGGGTTGCCATTGGTGGCATTTTGAAAACTACCACCTCCATAAGCATCCACAAATGCGTAAACCAATGAGTCCTTATCTGCATCGGTGGCGCTGAATTCTAAATTAAAAGGCTTGCCTCCGCAAATAGCGTCAATACTGGTAGAAAACTGTGGCGAATGATCAACAATGGCAGGAATAGTGCAACTATAAGTAGCCCCTGTTCCATTCCCATTAAAAGTATTTACGTTGGTTAGTGGTGATATTCTGCAACAGGTTTGATAAGCAGCCGAGTACCCCTTACTATTATCCGGCAAATCCACTGTAAGCAGGTACACTCCAATATGATAATTCAATGATGGGGCATTGGTGATGCATGGAGGAAAGGGATTTACGGTTACGGATTGCTCATCACTTCTGGGGACATCAAAGTATTGACCGGCTCCCGGGAACTGGCTTGAATTATCATTGCTGAATATTCCAATAAAAACATTTATGGGCATGGCCGCCGCATCTGGTGGAGAATTTTGATCACGGAATAATTTCAGCGTGATCAAATATCTACTTGTGTTGGGAGCAGTGCCCTTTCCAAGATAATCGTACAGCATTTCGCCACCAATAATATGCTTTGCCTGGCATGGAAATACCATCAGCAAAACAAATATATTGAGGACAATTTTTTTCATGCGCATTCATTAAAAGGGATTTCTTCAAACAGGACAATAAATTTCGTGAAAAAAGATGAAGCGAAGATATATTTTTAAAAATGCGCAATGCTTATACAAAAGCATTTAAGAAATTGGTTAAATAAATGTTTGACAATTGCTGTTGTTCCCACATTCCTACATGGCCCGAATTCTGTAAAATATGAATGGAAGATATGGCAGGAATATGGCATTGTTCCAATGAAACCTGCAATGGAATTAAGGTGTCGTGTTTCCCAATGATGAAAAGAATCGGGCCGGGAAAAGATTTTAGAACCGATGTGGTATCAGATCTTTTTATCATTGCCTCATAATATTGTATTAAAGCTTCCGGTGAAATTTTATTGGCAAGGGTTAGTAATTCTTTCACTAATTCCGGTTTTTCTTTTTTTGTTTTTTCTGAAAATAAATCAGGGACTGATGTTTTCATAAATGCTTCAGTGCCATTTTTTTTGATGAAATCAATTCCCTTTTTACGCGCTTCTATTTTTTGTTCATCATCGGCAAAAGCGGAAGAATGAAAAAGCCCGAATGAGTTTAAAACTTCAGGATATTTTTTTGCAAAGGCAAGTGTGATATACCCACCCATGCTGTGCCCGATAAGAGTAAAAGACTTTTTTGACTTGTCCTCATTTTCAATGATCTCTTTATCTGCTATCGCTTTTACTACTTCTGCATAATCATCAAGCGTACATTCTCCTTCCAGCATTTCAGATTGTCCGCTTCCGGGAAGGTCTGGTACGATTACAAAATGGTCTTCTTTTAAATTGTTGAATTGCAAATTCCAAATATTACCATCTTCACCAAAGCCATGCAATAATAATACAGGCTTGCCTTTGCCTTCTGCGCGATAAAATATTTTTTTATTTCGGAAAATAATCTGTGCCATAAACTATAATTTTTTCTTAGAAATATAAACAAAACTTCTTAAAATCAAAATACCAATAATGGGAATGAGAGATGGGTTCAAATGCTGCGGCATGAAAAACCAAAAACCAAGAAGCAGTAAATTAAACAAGGCGTATAAAATAAAATATTTTTTTGCCCAACCCTTTCTAGAATGAATGTAAAACGCCGCTACAATATTTGTGGGCCATGCCCAAAGTAAGTTGTAATTATTTTTACACATAATGTGGTCGGTTCCAAACCACATAAATAAAAGTAGCAGTCCCAATAATCCGG
>DATCWN010000081.1:0-2526 GCA_036566285.1 Hanamia sp. | reverse complement strand
TTCAGCTCTATGTTGCCACTTCCGGATACTGCCAATTCTATATCCTTAAAAGTATCAAAGCCCAGCTTTATGTTTCCGGAACCCGAAAGGCTTATATCCGTTTTGCCATCGTTGGTAAAAGCGCCATTCCCATTTATATTACCACTGCCGCTTTGTTGCAAAGCAGTTATCCGGGTCATTGTTACATACACACTCATTTTTGATTTCGGTTTCAGGTTCACATTCTTTTTAGCCCTGATAGACAACTTGCCATTTTCTACCGAAGTTTCAATGTAAGGCAGCAGGTTTTCATCGGCTTCCACTGCCACATTATCAGAGTTTCCATAAGCAATCTGCACGTTCATCGCACCCTGTGAAGACAATGCGGTAAAGTTGCTCACTGTACGGTTTTCTTTTTTTACCTGACCGTTGCCTTTGATGGTTTCCCATCGTTGTGCAAATGAGTTTACGCTTATGAAAACAAAGAAGGCAATCAATAATTTTTTCATAAAAATGCTTTTATTTGTTAGGGAGATATTGTTGTAACGGATATTGGAGAAATAAGTTACAGCGGGCAGGGGATTTTTTTACCAATGTTTACGGTACTACTCAGGGAGGTTTTATCAAGGGTTCGGGCCTTTTATTATTTATAGAATTAGGCATTTAGTTCGCAATGTCAATTCCGAATTGTTTTCAGGCAGTTTTTAAATTGTGCCATTAGGCACATTTGGTGGGTAGATACGTGAAAAAATAACGCACCAGACGTTCCTTCGGAACGTTTCGTACTTTTTGGGCCTGGTTTCTACCCACCAATAGTCCCTACGGGACTAATAAAATGATTACTCATTTTTCTTTACAACCTAAGCGTTTAATTCTAATTATTTATTTATACAGAATTGATTTTAGTATTTATTTCTTAAATACAAACAAAAACGGCATGGAAAAAATTCCATGCCGTTTTGTTTTACTCATTTATTTTTAAAAAACTATTTATACAAAATCTCATAATATTCATCCACCATTCTATTGCTGTCAAATGCAACCTGAACATCACGCATACCGTTCTTTACAATCTGCCTCCAGGTATCAAAATCATTATAATAAAGCGGTAGGATTTCATTTTCCAATATGTCGTATAGTTTATTCAGGTCATAATTATCCTGCTCTTCCACATGCATGTTCATATAATCTACTGGCGGCACCACAAAACCATTATTGCCATTATTAATAAACTCACATATCCATCCATCATTGGTACTCACGTTTACAGCGCCATTCATGGCCGCGGTCATTCCGCTGGTACCGCTTGCTTCCCGTGGCACACGTGGATTATTCAACCAAACATCTGCCGCTTGTTTCAAACGCCTGCTCAGCGTGAGTTCATAACCTGTACACACCGCTACATTTTTATATTGCTTGCTAAGGCTTACCAAATGATTAAAATCGGTGATGGCAGGGAAATCCAATGGATAAGGCTTTCCGGCCCAAATGATCTGTACGGGATATTTTGGATTATTCAGTAATGCTTCAAAGCGTTTATGGTCCCTCGTTAGTAACTCGGCTCTCTTGTATCCGGCAAATCTTCTTGCCCAAACAATGGTAAGTACTTTAGGGTCCATCAGCTTACCCGTTTGATCGGCAACAATTTCCAGGGCGCGATGTTTCAAATGTTTTTTTCTGTCATCAAACCAATCATTATTATTTTCTTCTTTGGCACGGTACAATTGTTTATCTGCCCAATAGCGCCAATTTTGCGCATTAGTGATGGCTTTTATTTCACAAATGCCATCATATTTTTTCCACATCTGCCGGCTCACTTCACCATGCAATTGCGAAACACCGTTGGCAAGATGCGCAAATCGTAATGCGGCAAGAGAATGATTAAAAAGATCGTCTGTCATTCCCGTTAATTCACGCACCTGCTCCAATGGCATTCCGCAGAAATAACTCATCTTCTCACAAAGATAAATGTCATGCTTTTCGTTGCCCGCTTCTTCGGGGGTGTGCGTAGTAAACACCAGGCGCTTTTTTACCTCTTCAAGATTGCCGAACTTTTTATATAAATAAAAGGCTGCGCTCACAGCATGCGCTTCATTAAGATGATACAAATCCGGGTTGAAATTCAGTATGTCAAGCAGCTTCGCTCCTCCTATTCCCAATAAAATAAACTGTGCCATTTTGGTAGCCGCATTTCCATCATAAAGGCGATGGCTGATGGTTCGCGACACATAATCATTTTCGGGATCATCGGTACTTAGCAGAAAAAGAGGCGCGCTGCTGAAAGTCTTTGGGTTCAGGTACCAGACCTTTACCCATACCGGGTGATCGTGTATTTGTATCTGGAAGCGAATACCGGTGTCTTCCAGGAAATTGTAAATCTTTTCTATCCAAACCACTTTTAAAGTCTGGTCAGGATTTCGTGCCTGGTCGTAATATCCTTCTTTCCATAAAATGCCGATTCCAATTAAGTTCTGGCGCAATTCATATGCACTCCGCAAATGAGATCCTGATAAAAAGCCCAGGCCGCCGCTGTATATTTTTAAGGGT
>DATCWN010000055.1:0-12240 GCA_036566285.1 Hanamia sp. | reverse complement strand
AAAGTTCGCAGGCTTCACCATCCAGGCATCAAGCGTAATATTATCTTCAGTAGTTACTTTGAAAAATTCAACATTACTGTTTTCATTTACCCGCAAGTTTTTTGCAATGCTTTTTTCTTCATCTAACGGCTTATGATTGGGTAACGAAACCCATTCCGAAGCTGAGAAAGTTTTGTAATTAGAAAAGGAATGCCATGCATACTTTGCTTCAGGAGAAATATTATAATCGTGTGTACCTTTTAAACTGGAAGGCGAAAGTAGTTCCGGTTTTCCTTTTCCATCCAGCCTGGTTCTGTACAAATAAAGCTGGGTGGCATTATCCGGCGACGCCATAAAATATACGAAGCCATTTTTTTCATCAATACATTTAATGTTATCAATGTCATAATCACCTTTTGTTACAAGCGTTTCTTTACCATTCCGGTCCAGTAAATAAATATGCCGCCAGCCGTCTTTCTCACTTACCCACAAAAAGTTTTTTCCATTGCTCATCCAATCCCATCCGATGGGGTCATCATCATTCCATCTTGTTTTTATATCAATAAATGCTTTATCATTTTCTGTATAAAAGTTATGAGCATCGCCGGTATTTACATTGCAATAAAACAATTTGCTTTCATTCTGTTTTCTGTTCAATTGCTGTAATACTATTTCAGTAGAATTTTGTGTCCATTCCATTCTTGGGATGTAATGTTGCTGCGGGTCTCCGGGTACATTCATCCACCTTACATTTTTATTGTCAATGGTAATAATTCCAATCTTTACAGGAGATGGCGGCTCGCCCACTTTAGGATATTCCACAGGAATTATTTTTGAATAAACAGAGTCAGTGGTATTCAGCATATAATAATCACGAACCTTTGTAGCGTCAACCTGCCAGAAAGCAATTTTTTTACTATCGGGACTCCAGCGAAAACCATCCCTACAACCAAACTCTTCTTCATAAACCCAGTCGAAAGTACCATTGATTAATTTTCGTGTACCAGTTACCGTTAGTTGAGTAATTTTATGAGAGGCAAGGTCTTCTGAAAAAATATTATGTCCGCTTACATAACCTACTTTTTTCCCGTCAGGAGAAAACTTTGCATACATCAAAGATTGAGGCGGTAACGATTTTCCCATACGGGTCAATTTATCAGCGGCAACGTCAAGCACCCAATAATCCCCACGGGTATTATATCTCCACACTTTTTCGGTGTTGGTAAAAATCAATAGATATTTATTATCAGAAGAAAAAGAATAGATATTAAAATTCAACGGTTCCGTTTTCCCTTCAGGTACCAGGCTTTCTTTTTTTATTAAAACCGTTCCCTCGTTTGTTTTTACATCCACTTTTAGGATGTTCCCTGATGAAATCATGAGGTAAGCATTTCCGTTTTCTGTCCAGTTAATTTGTTTTGGCCTGAACTGAGAAAAAGAAGGGAAAGCGCAAAAAGAAATAATGACAAAAAATAAGACTTTCCGGAATTTTTGAATCATAGTTTAAAAGATTTTAGAGCCAAAAATACTGAAACACAGTTAGTATGCCTTACCTTTTATAAAATAGAATAAATTCGTGTATGGCCGAAAAAGAAAAATTAAGGATTGATAAATATTTATGGGCAATAAGAATTTTTAAAACACGTAGCCTTGCGGCAGATGCCTGCAATAACGGAAAAGTAAAATGCAAAAGAATAAATGTGAAGCCTGCAAAAGCGGTTTCTGTTGGCGAACAATATGAAGTTAAAACAGAACATAAAAAATGGATGATTGAAGTAACTTCTTTATTGCATAACCGCGTAAATTATGAAGAGGCCATTAAACATTATATTGATCTTTCGCCCGAAGAGAATAAAGAAAATATTCAATCAAGCGCCTTCGTTTTTAATACCGGAAAAAGAAAAAGTAAACAAGGCAGGCCAACGAAAAAAGAGAAAAGGAAGCTGGACGATTTGTGGGGTACAAATGGAAAGAGATGAATCGTGTAAATATGCTGGCAGAACGGGAGCATGATAAGCGAACAAAAAAGAAAAAAGAAAATTAAGAAATAAGGAATAGTTTTTGATTCAACAATTTTAATTCACTAAAAATTGTAATCATGGACAAAAGAGAAAAATTGCATGCAATGGAAAAAATGCTGCGCGGTCTGGACGATATTGTAAATACACAGACTTCTCTATTAAAAAAGATCGGACAGTTAGAAGCGGAAAACATCAATCTCGGTAATAGTATTCTTGAAAAACAATTACCTGAAATACTTTCCAAATCAGATGAAACATTAGAAATGGCCACGGCTCTTCAAACAGAATTTACCGCATCAAAAGAAAAGTTTATCAAAGACAATAAACTGGATGAAGTGCTTCCTGAATCAAAGTGATCATTTTATTTTTTTCTGCTAAAAACAATAAAATCTGTAGCCGGTATTTTATCAATTCCATTCTGGCGCATCATCGTAATGATTTGCCCGCGGTGATACGTTGCGTGGTTGAATAAATGCAACAGCACTTCAAACACAGGCTGTTTAAAAAATTCTTTTTTAGTATTCTGATAACCAAAAACATGAGCGATATTCTTTTCATTGGCTTCATGTACCCAATCGCTCCATTGTTTCGAAAGCGCCAATAATTTAGCAGACAGCACTTCAAAATTTTCATCAGGATCTTTCTCAGGCATCAGCACATGCTCCTGCAATTTCAAACGCTGCCACCATACGCTTTCCACTTCCATTAAGTGAACGAATGTTTTGTAAATGCTTCCGAAACTACTGCCCGTTTCTTTATGCAATATCTCTCCCGGAATCTGAGCGGATTTTTCTAATAATATTTTATTAGCCCAAAGATTGTAAGCGGCATATTGTTGCAGAAGTGGCTTCATACTTTTTATACAAAGAAAGCAACTATTTCAATTAAAACCTTTTCCCCAAAAAATCATTAAGGATAAACTACTTTCTAAAAGTTTACCTCAACACTTCTTGTTTTGGTACTTTTGCGTCATTGTTAATTTCGTTTATTAAATTATAAAATGTCATCACAAAAAAAACAATTGAAAGGTTTTGGTTCCACGGCCATACATGCCGGCCATGAAACCGAAGGGAATTATGCGCATTTAACACCTATTTATGCAAGCAGCACTTATGTTTTCGATACCGCCGAGCAAGGTATGCGGCGGTTTAGCGGCGATGAAAAAGGCTACATCTACAGCAGATGGGGAAACCCCAGCCTGAAAGAAGCCGAAGATAAAATTGCCGCTTTAGAAAGTTTTGGACTTTTGGAAAATGGACAACCCTTACCATTAAAAGCACGCTTACATGCAAGCGGAATGGCAGCTATAAGTACTTTAATGCTTGGCAATTTAAAAAGCGGTGATAAAATTTTATCACATTATTCTTTATACGGAGGCTCACAGGAATTAATGAATCGTGTACTGCCTGATCTGGGGATTGAAGCCATTATTATCGATCTCAGGGATTTGAACAAAGCAGAAGAAGCAATGAAGAATGATCCTAAAATAAAAATGCTTTACCTGGAAACCCCGGCCAATCCCACCATTCAATGTGTGGACATTGATGAACTTACAAAATTGGCTAAACAACATAACCTGATTGTAGCGGTAGATAATACTTTTGCCACGCCTTATCTGCAACAGCCTTTTAAATATGGAGTTGATTTTGTAGTTCATTCCACTACCAAATTTTTAAACGGCCACGGTACAGCCATTGGCGGAGCCCTTATTGGCCGAGACATTGAGCTTATGCAAGGACGTATGGAAAAAATGCATCGCTTATTAGGCGGCAACAGTAATTCCTTTGATGCCTTTTTACTTACACAGGGAATGAAAACGCTGGAAGTAAGAATGGAAAGACATTGTGCCAACGCGATGAAAGTGGCAACCTTTCTTGAACAACATCCGGCCATAAGCAAAGTAAATTATTTGGGATTACCCTCACATCCTGATTTTGCGACAGCCAAAAAACAAATGAAACATACCGGCCCGATGCTGAGTTTTGAAATGAAGGGTGGATTGGAAGCAGGAAAAAAATTCATCAATAAATTACAAACATGTGTGAGAGCAGTTTCTTTGGGAACATGCGACACGCTTTTGTCGCATCCCGCATCCATGACGCATTACGGAGTACCAAAAGCAGATCGTGAAAAATATGGCATTACTGATGGATTGATAAGGATGAGTGTGGGAATAGAGAATATTGAAGATATATTGAGTGATCTGGAACAGGCTGCTGAGAAATAAAAAATAATAAATAAAGAATAATAAATAAAAAAGGAAGAGGGCACTTGTTTATTTATTTGAACACTTACATCGTAATGATTTTAAAGAATGAAGAAAGAAAAGAAGAATGAGCAATTGAAGACCAACACCTTGCCTCTGGAGAGGTTAAGAGAGGCTCAAATTAAAATCAGAAAAGCTATCCAGGAAGATTGCCCCTCTATGATGCAACTCATTCATGAACTTGCCGTTTATGAAAAAGCGCCTCAGGAAGTTACAGTTGATTTCGATCATTTTGTAGAAAGCGGTTTTGGTGAAAACCCGGTTTGGTATGCATTTGTAGCCGAAGCAGATAATAAGGTGGTAGGGTTTGCATTGTATTATATACGGTATTCTACCTGGAAAGGACAGCGTATGTATTTAGAAGATATTTTGGTAAATGAACCGTGGCGCGGGAAAGGAATTGGCAAATTATTATTTGATCAATTGTTGGAAGAAGCGAAGGAGAAAAATTTAAAAGGTATGGTGTGGCAGGTGTTGGAATGGAATGAGCCGGCCATTAATTTTTATAAGAAATATAAAGAAGTAATTTTTGATAATGAATGGGTGAATTGTTCTTTACCCATTAAATAAAATAACACGAATTATAAACACGAATTGCACGAATTAAATGGAAATTAAAATCACTCTTCAGGATTTGAATGCTCCAATTTGTGAAATTCGTGAAAAAGATTTGTGTTATAAAAACCTAATAATATGGCAGATAAAATTTTGATGGGAAAAAACGGTAAACTAATTGTGCCGGATAATCCAACCATTCCATTTATAGAAGGTGATGGCATAGGCCCCGATATATGGAAAGCGAGTGTACGCGTTTTTGATGCCGCAATAGAAAAAGCTTCCCATGGAAAAAAGAAAATAGAATGGCTAAAAGTATTGGCCGGCGAAGAAGCGTTTAACCATACGGGCGAATGGATGCCTAAAGAAACTATGGATGCTTTCAGAAAATATTTATTATCCATAAAAGGCCCGCTGACTACTCCTGTGGGAGGTGGCATCCGAAGCCTGAATGTAATGCTGCGCCAGGATTTGGATCTCTACGTTTGCCTTCGTCCTATAAAATATTTTGAAGGTGTTCCGTCCCCCATGTGGCAACCTGAAAAAGTAAACATGGTTATTTTTAGAGAAAACACGGAAGATATTTATGCCGGCATTGAGTACATGACCGGAACTCCGGAAGCAAAAAAATTATTGGAATTTTTACAAAATGAATTGCATGTAAAAAATATTCGTTTCCCCGAAACATCCTCTCTTGGAATAAAACCCGTGAGTAAAGAAGGCTCAGAAAGATTGATACGCGCCGCCATCAAATATGCCATTGCCAACAAGTTACCTTCTGTAACTATTGTGCACAAAGGCAACATCATGAAATTTACAGAAGGCGCTTTTAAAAACTGGGGATACGAATTGGCCACCCGTGAATTTCCCAATGATGTTTACACCTGGAATCAATGGGAAGCTACTAAAAAAGAACGCGGCGAAGCGGTCGCCAATGAAGATATGCGAATTGCCGGCATCGGTGGAAAAGTAATTATCAAAGATGCTATCGCCGATAATTTTTTACAACAGGCACTGCTTGCTCCGCAGGATTATTCTATCATCGCAACATTAAATCTGAATGGCGATTATATCAGTGATGCTCTTGCGGCACAAGTGGGTGGAATTGGTATTGCGCCGGGAGCCAATATCAATTTCTTAACCGGCCATGCTGTGTTCGAAGCTACTCACGGTACTGCGCCACGATTCGCCAATACCGACAGTATGAATCCCTCTTCATTGATTTTAAGTGGCGTGATGATGTTGGAATATATGGGCTGGAGAGATGTTGCGGAAATGATTACGAACGCCGTCGGCAAAACTATTCGCAATAAAACAGTAACCATTGATTTTTATAATCTCATGAAAGGAGGAACTCTTTTGAAAACAAGCGAATTTGGAGATGCGATTATTAAGAATTTGTAGGATTTTTGGTGTGTATGGATTTGGCTATATTTGTGTATAATAAAGTGCTTAAATCATGAGAACAAATATTGATATTGATGATAAATTAATGGAAGAAGCTATGAAGATCTCAAAATTGAAAAGTAAAAAAGAGCTTGTCAACCATGCTTTAGAAGAACTTATACGCCTGAATAAAAGAAAAAAGATGTTATCTCTATTTGGGAAAGTAAAATGGGAAGGAAATCTTGATGAAATGAGAAAGGAATGAATAAAAATATAATCGTTGACACAAGCGTATGGATTGATTTTTATAATGGGATTTCTAATAAGCCGGTTGAAGTTTTAAAAAACATAATGCTGACTGATATTATTGTTATTCCTCCAATCATAGTTCAGGAAATTTTACAGGGGATAAAAGAAAAGAAATTACTACTTCTTGTTGAAGATTCACTTTTAGGATTTCAATTTATAAATTATGATACTTATGAAGCGGCATTTGAAGCAGCGGCATTATATAGATCTATGAGATCAAAAGGAGTTACTGTGAGAAGTTCCAACGATTGTTTAATCGCGTGGCTATGTATCTCAAATAATTTTTCAATACACCACAATGACAAAGATTTTGATAATATTGCAAAACATACTTCACTAAAAATTTACAAACCAACAAATGACAAAAATTAAAGTAGCCAATCCGGTAGTAGAAATTGACGGCGATGAAATGACCAGAGTTATCTGGAAATATATAAAAGAGAAACTGATACTCCCGTATGTGGACGTAGATTTAAAATATTTTGACCTAAGCATTCAACACCGTGACGCCACTGATGATCAGGTAACTATAGACGCTGCAAACGCTATTAAAAAATATGGCGTTGGAATCAAATGCGCTACCATTACTCCCGACGAAGCAAGAGTAACCGAATTCCATCTGAAGCACATGTGGAAAAGCCCCAACGGCACCATCAGAAATATTTTGGATGGCACCGTTTTTCGTGAACCTATTGTAATGAAAAATGTTCCGCGTCTTGTTCCCAACTGGACAGCGCCCATCATCATAGGCCGTCATGCTTATGGCGATCAATACCGCGCTACAGATACTGTTATAAAAGGAAAAGGAAAACTTACAATGACCTTTACTCCTGATAATGGTGAACCTCAAACTTTTGATGTGCATGATTTCAATGGCGATGGTGTGGCAATGTGCATGTATAATATTGATGAAAGTATCGAGGGTTTTGCAAGAAGCTGTTTTAATATGGCGCTTAATAAAAAATGGCCTCTCTATCTTTCTACAAAAAACACCATACTTAAAAAATACGATGGAAGGTTTAAAGATATCTTTCAAACTATTTTTGAAAAAGAATTCAAAACGCAATTTGAAAGTGTGGGCATTACTTATGAGCATCGTTTGATTGACGACATGGTTGCGAGCGCTTTAAAATGGCACGGCAATTTTATCTGGGCTTGTAAAAATTATGATGGTGATGTACAAAGTGATACATTGGCACAGGGATTTGGTTCTCTGGGATTAATGACTTCTGTTTTAATAACACCTGACGGAAAAACCCTAGAAGCCGAAGCGGCACATGGTACTGTAACCCGGCATTTTCGTGAACACACAAAGGGAAATCCCACCTCAACAAATCCCATCGCCTCTATTTTTGCCTGGACAAGAGGCCTGGCGTTTAGAGGCAAACTTGATAACAATCAGCAATTAATTGATTTTGCTCATGCACTTGAAGAAGTGTGTATTCAAACGGTGGAAAGCGGGAAAATGACTAAAGATCTTGCAGTGTGTATCAGTGGCAACAAGGTTTCACACGGAAACGATTATCTATATACTGAAGAATTTTTGGAAGCCATTAACCAAAACCTGGGTAAAAAATTACTGGAATCAATAACTAATTAAGAGTTTAGTTACATCAAATAAAAATTAGGATCAAAGTTTGATACCTTAATTTCTATTTACTATCTCATGGTCTATGCCGCCACGATGATAAAGTTATTGTTGATTTTTCAGAAAATACTAAATTCGTACGTACCAGCGTTATCGCTGCCGAAGGACGAATCTAAACGATTCTTTCTTCCGAAATTTTTCAATAAAAAAAATACAGATGGGAAATACCAGATATAGGAAAACAAAATTTTATTTACAAATAACCGTTCACAAAGAAACTGGCTTATAGAAAAAGATTATGTCTAAAATATTAGTAATTGATGATGATCTTGATATTTTATCTGTAATGGAAATTTTACTATCCATGAGGGGCTATAATGTGGAAGTAACAGCAAAGGGCGAAAATACTTTTCCAAAAATTGAAACATTTAAACCCGATCTCATCTTATTAGATGTGCTCATTTCGGGCTATGATGGAAGAGTGATTTGCAAACAATTAAAGTCTAATGAAGAAACCAAACACATTCCGATAATTATGTTTTCGGCACATCCGGGAGCCGCTGCCACCATTGCAGATTATGGCGCCAACGATTTTATATCAAAGCCATTTGATGTGGATCATCTCTTAAAAAAAGTGAAAGAGCAATTAAATTTAAGGGGCAATTGATTTCCTTTCTCTTTGTAAATTCAATTGCCCGTTTTGCATAGAATGCATCATTATCCATTTTTACCGGTTCGCCACTAACTCAATTAAAACTCCATTGGTTTCTTTAGGATGAAGAAAACAAACTATTTTATCATCTGCGCCTTCCTTAGGCTTTTCATTGATAAAATGAAATCCTTCATTTTTCAAACGCTTTATTTCTTCTTCAATATCATCCACTTCAAATGCAATATGATGAAGCCCTTCTCCTTTTTTTTCTATGAATCTATTGATCACGCTGCCGGGCGCAAACGCCTGCACCAATTCAATTTTGCTTTCACCTGTTTGAAAAAAAGCGGTATTCACCTGTTCGCTTTCCACGGCTTCGGTTTTATAACAGGGCGTATTTAATAATTTTTCAAAAAGAGGAATAGACACAGACAATTCTTTTACTGCAATTCCAATGTGTTCAATTTTTTTCATAAAAAATCTTTAATCAAAATTAGAGGAAAATAATTCGTGTAATCCATGCAAAGTAATTCCTGACATTCCCTACCAAATCATAACTTTCCTTTACCGCGTTTTAGTTTAAATTTGTAATAATAATTAGCTGAATTTAAATGTTGAATTTGCCTGTATATCTTGACAATAATGCAACCACACCAATGGATGAAAGAGTATTGGAGGAGATGACTCCTTACTTTTTAAATCACTTTGGCAACGCAGCGAGCCGCAGCCATTCTTTCGGATGGGAAGCAGAAGAAGCAGTGGAATATGCAAGGGAACAAGTAGCACAATTAATTGGTGCCGAACCCAAAGAAATCATTTTCACTTCGGGCGCCACGGAAGCCGATAACCTTGCATTGAAAGGGGTTTCTGAAATGTACGCTGCAAAAGGCAATCACATAATTACCGTGGCTACAGAGCATAAAGCCGTATTAGATACCTGCGCACACCTGGAAAAAACGGGTTCTGATATCACATATCTTACTGTAAAAAAGGATGGATTAATTGATTTGACAGAATTAGAAAAAGCGATAAAGACTGATACGATTTTAATCTCCATCATGTATGCGAATAATGAGATAGGAGTAATACAGCCTATAAAAGAAATAAGCGCCATTGCAAAAAAGCATGGAGTTCTGTTTTTTACAGATGCTACCCAGGCTGTAGGAAAAATTCCGGCGAATGTAATAAATGACGGTATTGATCTGATGTCATTTTCCGCGCACAAAATGTATGGGCCAAAGGGCGTGGGCGCGTTGTATGTACGGCGTAAAAATCCAAGAGTAAGGGTAATCGCGCAAATGGATGGCGGCGGCCATGAAAGAGGAATGCGCAGCGGCACCTTAAATGTTCCCGGCATCGTTGGTTTCGGAAAAGCTTGCGAACTTTCCAGGATTGAAATGTCGAAACACTCGCAACGGATAAAAAAATTGCGTGATAAACTGGAATCCGAGCTTTTAAAGCTGGGAGATGTTTTTGTAAACGGTAATGTGGAACAGCGTTTACCAAACGTTTGTAATCTTAGTTTTAAGTATGTAGAAAGCGAAGGACTAATCTCCGGATTTAATAAAAACATTGCCGTTAGTTCAGGCTCTGCCTGTACCTCGGCCACGTTAGAGCCATCTTATGTTTTAAAAGCGCTTGGAGTGGAAAATGACCTGGCCAAAGCGGCAATACGATTTAGCTTGAGCCGTTTTACTACCGAAGAAGAAATTGATTACACAATAGAGCAGGTAAGTGAAACAGTAATGAAAATGAGAAATCTCGTAATCCACAGTGAAGAAAAAGTTTATGACGCGAATTCTTAAACTGTCATTGTGCCATTTATGATAGGAAAATTGAAAACGGCATAGCGTTGGATAAATAAAAATAAGATAAATAAAATAGTTATGATTTACATAAGTGACAAAGCAAAATCAAGAGTAACCCAATTAATGGAAGAACAAAAGTTTTCTACTGATGATTATTTCGTGCGCGTAAGCGTGGTAAGTGGCGGCTGTAGTGGGCTGAGTTACAAAATGGATTTTGACAATGAGAAAAGACCCATGGACCAGGAGTTTGAAGATAAAGGAATAAAATTAGTTACTGATCTCAAAAGCTTTTTATACCTGGTAAATACTACTTTGGAATTTAGTGAGGGTCTAAATGGCAAAGGATTTTATTTCAACAATCCCAATGCCAGCAGGAGCTGTGGCTGCGGGGAAAGTTTTGGGGTGTAAGAATATTAATTGATTTTCAAAAGGGCTGTTTCGTAATGAGATAGCCCTTTTCACATTTTAGTACCTAAAAGCGCAGAAAAAGCTTCCTCTACAAAAACAAATAAGCCACCTAAAATTCAGATGGCTATATTAAAATGAGAAATCATTATTTATCCCAAAAGATAGTAGGGGAATATAAAGTTACCGATGAGGGTACATTGGTTCCATTATAAGAAATTTCAGTTTGTGGATATAAAAATCTCCGTGGTATCTTGGTTCCAACTACAGGAGTTAGGTTGGGGCTGTTGGTTCTGCGCCATAATGTCCAGGCTTCTGGATTTAGATATAAAGCAATATATTCCTGTTCAGCTACTTTAGCAATTGCGGCATCTACGGAGGCTGGTAAAGTACTATTTGCAGCCACATAAGTAGCGGTAGCAGCGGCGGACACTCCTAATTTTTCCATATTTTTTTGAATACCCAACACATAACTTGTCTGGGCAGATGGTATATTTCCAGTAGCTCTAAGAGTGGCTTCTGCTTTCATAAAAAGCAACTCGTCATAACTAATAAATTCAACTGGAGCGGTTTGAGAACCATAGTAATCTCCCATTCCTACAACATTAACATCTGTGTAATCTCCATTCGCATCTAACGGAGTGGTAAATATAGTATAGCGGGGATCATTAGTAGCATCGAGTTTTTTACCCAAGGGGCTTACATCAAAAGATATATCACCTCTTTGTTGATTAAATTGATACCAGGGATTAGCAGAGGTTTCCGTACCCCCACTAAAAAGGTATTGGGCATTATCGGCGTTAGAAGTAAAAGATTGTGCAATTTCTGCTAATGTATTATTCGCCATAGCTATATCGCCTTTGCTTTGATGAATATATAAACGAGCTTTAATGGCATGGGCAAACTTAACCCACTTTGATAGGTCTCCGCCATAAATTACATCTTCAGCCCCTGGTTCATCGAGGCCTACATCCGGGTCTGTAAGTTTTGAAATGGCAACATTTAGCAGGTTAAAAATAGTATCATAAAGTGCTTTGTCATTGTCAAATTTCGGCTGAAGTTTGGACGCACCCTGAAAAGCTTCGGAATAGGGTATGCCTCCCCAGCTATCAACAGCAAGCTGAAGGCTATATGCCATTAGTACACGGGATATTCCTCCGTACCCATTATCACCTTTTGTATCGGCAATTTGCATAAGCGTATGATTGTTTTCCATCTCCGAGGTGAAAAGATTACCCGAGGGCGAATCGAAATCCACCGAAGTAAAAATA